>NZ_JBQFPJ010000025.1:0-54022 GCF_056534475.1 Ruegeria sp. D4 | reverse complement strand
CCCTGATTGCCGCCTGCGAGGACGAGGGCCTGCCCCTGCTGCCCGGCGCTGCCACCGCCAGCGAAGCGATGCGCCTGCTGGAACAGGGCTACGACATGCTGAAATTCTTCCCGGCCGAGGCCTCGGGCGGCGCGCCTGCGCTGAAGGCCATCGGTGCGCCCCTGCCGCAGATCAGCTTCTGCCCGACCGGTGGCGTCTCGCCCGCAAATGCGCGCGATTACCTGTCGCTGTCCAACGTTGTCTGCGCCGGCGGCAGTTGGGTTGCGCCAAAGCAAATGGTGCTGAATGGCGACTGGGCAGGTATCGAGTCACTTGCGCGCGAGGCCTCGCAACTGGTGGATTGACGCGGCCGCAACCTGCGTTAGGTTAGGCGCCAATTCAGGCAAGGCGACCCATGACACAGCAAGTTTCCCTCGCGCGGGGGCGCGAATATCTGGCCATTCCCGGCCCCTCGGTCATGCCCGATGCGGTGCTGCAGGCCATGCATCGCCCATCGCCCAATATCTACGACGGCGAACTGATCGACATGATGCCGGCGCTGACCGCCGACCTGCGCCGCGTCGCGCGCACGCAGCATGACGTGGCCATCTATATCGCCAACGGCCACGGCACGTGGGAGGCCGCACTGTCCAATGTGATCGCACCGGGAGAAACCGTTCTGGCCCCTGCGTCGGGCCGGTTTACCCATGGCTGGGCCGAAATGGCCGAGGGCATCGGAGCGCAGGTCGACCTGATCGATTTCGGAACCGCCTCGTCGTGGGATTTTGACCGCATCGCCGAAGCTCTACACACCGATAAAGAACACCGCTACAAGGCGGTGCTGGCGGTTCATGTCGATACCTCCAGTTCGGTGCGCAACGACATCCCGGCCCTTCGCGCTCTGCTGGACGAACTTGACCACCCCGCGCTGCTTATGGCCGATTGCATCGCCTCGCTGGGCTGCGAACGGTTCGAGATGGATCACTGGGGGGTCGATGTCATGGTCACGGCCTGCCAGAAGGGCCTGATGACCCCCGCCGGTACGGGCTTTGTTTTCTTCAATGACAAAGCACAGGCCAAACGCGCAGCCATGCCTCGCGTGTCGCAATACTGGGACTGGCAGCCGCGCGCCAATCCCGACCTGTTCTACCAGTATTTCAACGGCACTGCGCCGACGCATCACCTTTACGGCCTGCGCGCCGCGCTGGACCTGATCCATGCCGAAGGGCTCGACCAGGTGTGGGTCCGCCACGAACGCCTTTCACAGGCGATCTGGAGCGCTTGTGAGATTTGGGCGCAGGGCGGTGCGCTGCAGCTCAATGTCGCCGACCGCGCCTTTCGCAGCCACGCCGTCACGGCCCTGCGCCTGACCGACGGTCAGGGCACGACGCTGCGCAGCTTTACCGAGCGAGAGCTGGGTTTGACCTTGGGAATCGGTCTGGGGATGGAGGACTGGGACGGCTGTTTCCGGCTTGGCCACATGGGCCATGTGAACGCTCAGATGGTTATGGCGATGCTGGGCGGAATGGAAACCGCCATGGCCGCCCTGAATATCCCGCGCGGCAAAGGGGCGCTCGAAGCTGCGGCAGCAACGCTGGCGGGCTAGTCCGAAAAGAACCGTCTTTTCAATTGGCTGACAATATCCCCGGGGGGAATCGCGCCCCGGGCACAGCGTTTCAGCCGGGTTCCGCCCTTGCCGCTGCAAGCGCCCCGGGCAGCGCGGCCGCAAAGGCGTCCAGATCGGCCTTCGCACCGCAACTAATGCGAATGCAACGGTTCTGTGGTGCGGCAAAGGGCATCCGCACAAAGATACCCTGCGCCACCAGCGCATCCAGAACCGCTTTGGCAAAAACCCCATCCCGCCCGCAATCGATGGCAACAAAATTGGTGGCCGATGGCAGGGGCACCAACCCGTTCTCCCGCGCGATCGCGCCAATCCTGTCGCGCGCCTCGGCAATCCGCCCCTGAACGTTGAACAGCCATGCGTCGTCCCGCAACGCCGCCAGCGCCCCGGCTTGCGCCGCCCGGTTCATTCCGAAATGATTGCGCACCTTGTTGAAGGCTGCAATCAGCCCTGGTGCTGCAATGGCGTACCCGACCCGTGCCCCGGCCATTCCATACCCCTTGGAAAAAGTCCGCATCCGGATCACGCGCGGATCATCCGCCGCGACCGGCGCTGCCGTTGCTTCCGGTGCGCATTCGACATAGGCCTCGTCAAGCACCAGCAGGCAGCCATTGGGCAATTCGTCCAGCGCGGTCACGATATCGGCACCCGCATGCCAGCTTCCCATCGGATTGTCGGGATTGGCCAGGTAGACCAGCTTGGCATCCACTTCTGCCGCCTTGGCAAACAGCGCCACCGGATCTTCTTGATCCTTTGCATAAGGCACCTTGTGAAGCACGCCGCCAAAGCCTGCGACATGGTAATTGAAGGTCGGATAGGCCCCGTCCGAGGTCACAACCGCATCCCCGGGCTCGACAAGCAGCCGAACCAGATAGCCCAATAGCCCGTCGATCCCTTCACCCACCACGACATTCTTCACGGACACGGCATGATGATCGGCGAGGGCATGGCGCAGATCGTGGTTTTCGGGATCGCTATACATCCAGATCTCGCTCGCGGCGCGTTGCATCGCCTCAATGGCGCGGGGCGAGGGACCAAACACGCTCTCATTCGCGCCCAGTCGGGCCACGAACGGCGCACCGCGGTCACGCTCCTGCGTTTCGGGCCCGACAAACGGGACGGTGGCGGGCAGGGATCGGGCAAGCGGGGTGTAGCGCGGATCAGTCATATGCGCAGATAAGCGCAGGGCGGCGGGTTGGGCAAGCATCAGGTCAGATGATCTGCCCTCACGTCGTGGTGGAACTGGCCATGCCTTTCAGGGCATGATCGGCGAAACAGGATCTGGGAGGCCTCGCATGGCGCGCGTATCCGTCGAATATAAAGACCACATTGCCCACGTCACGCTGACCCGGGGCGACAAGATGAACGCGCTGGACGATGCGATGATTAAAGCCATCCTGGCCGCCGGTCAGGAAGTCGCGGCCTCGGACGCAAGGGCCGTTGTTCTGTCGGGCGAAGGCAAAAGCTTCTGTGCAGGTCTCGACATGGCAAGCTTTGCCAAGATGGCCCATATGGACCCGACCGAATGGCTGATGACGCGCAGCCACCATGACGCCAACGAGATGCAGGAGCTTGCGCTGATCTGGCGGCGGGTGCCGGTGCCGGTGATCTGCGCCATTCAGGGCGTGGCCTATGGCGGCGGTCTGCAAATCGCTCTGGGCGCGGATATCCGTATCGCCCATCCCGAAAGCAAGCTGGCCGTGATGGAGATGAAATGGGGCATTATCCCCGACATGGGCGGGATGGTCCTGTTGCCGCAACTTGTCCGCTCGGACGTGTTGCGCCTGCTGACCTATACAGCCCGCCCCATCGGTGCCCAGCAAGCCGCCGATTGGGGGCTTGTTACCAGACTGTCGGATGATCCAATGACCGAGGCGCTGGCTCTGGCCGAAAATATCGCGGGCAAAAGCCCCTCGGCCATCCGTGCCGCCAAGCGACTGATCGAAGTGGCCGAATGCAAGGCCCGCGCAGAGGTGCTGATGGAGGAATCGGCGGAACAGGTGGAACTGATCGGCAAACCGGATCAGATCGAGGTCATCTCGGCCCAGATGCAGGGCCGCAAGCCCGAGTTCAAGTGATCACCGCATGAACGCCCGGCGCGCATCACGGGCCATGTTGTAACGCATCTCAAGATCGGCGATGCGCGCCATGGCCGCTTTTCGGTCTGCGGCATCGGTCAGACCGGCATAGACCTGTCGGGCCGCGTCCAGTTCTTTCCTGAGGCTGAATTCTTCGGGCAGCACACCGGCCTGCGCCATGATCCGGTGCCCGGCCGCAATGGCCGGATCGCTCTGGGCCTCGGTCGAACGATCGGGCAAGGGCTGACCTTCGCCGTTCAGCCCCTCTAGCTGACCTTCCGCCTGCGCCTTTTTGATCTGGCGTTCCACCAGTTTTCCAAGTGATCCAAGCATCGCAGGATTATACGCGACCATTGATGCAGACGAAAGCGTTCACCGGGTCCGTTTCGTAACCAGATAAGCAATGCCGCCTGCCGCCAGTCCCCAGACCGCCGCGCCCAAGCCGAACACGGTGATACCGGAAGCAGTGATTGCAAATGTCAGGATCGCCGCTTCCCGTTCGGCAGGAACTTCCAGCGCCGCAGAGGTCGCGTTTGCCATGACACCGATCAACGCTATCCCGGTCAATGTTCCCATCAGCAACGGGTCGGCATGGGCGGCAAACCCGGTGATCGCCACGGCAAAAATGCCGAACAGACAGTAGAATAAGCCTGCCATGACCGCGGACCAGTAGCGCAGGTCCCGGTCTGGATGGCTGTCCTCGTTCGAACACATGGCGGCGGTGATGGCGGCCAGACAGGTGGCAGGGGCTCCGAATGGCGCGGACAGAATGCTGGCCCCGCCGACGGCCGAGAACAGCCTGCTAGCTTCGGGTGCATAACCAAAACTGCGCATCACCGCGATGCCGGGGATATTCTGCGTGGCCATGGTCACGATGAACAGCGGAAGCCCGATGCCTATGGCAGAGGCCACCGAGAATGTCGGCATTGTCCAGACCGGCGCGGCGACCAGATGTTCAGGTCGAACCGGGCTGTCTCCGGCATTCAGGACGACGAGGGCCGCCGCCGCAACCGCGGCCGGCACCGCGATCAACCGATTGATCCGGCCGGCGACAAACCACGTTACGATGACCGGCAATGCCTGCCAGGGCAGCTCAACCGCCGCCTTGAATGGCACAATACACAGCGGCAGCAGAACCCCGCCCAGCATGGCCTGAGCCAGCGTTGTCGGGATCGCAGCCGCCAACCGCCCCAAAGGACGCCACAGGCCTGCCAGAACGGTCAGCGCTCCGGCGCACAGAAACGCGCCGACAGCCCCTGAAAAACCGGCGGCAGGGGTGGCAGAAACCGCCAGCAAAGCAGCGCCGGGTGTTGACCAGGCCACGCTTATCGGCTGCCGATACCAGAGGCTGAGGACTATGGCTGCCAGCCCCATTGCAACCGCAGCCATCATCAGGCCGGACGCAGCCTCAGTTGCCGAGGCACCCATGGCGGCAAGGCCCTGTAAAACAATCGGGAATGAGCTGAAAAACCCAACCACCGCCACCACCAGGCCGGTCGAAATCGTCTGCACGGGGGGATGGGAATGCGCCATTTCTGCCTCGGGGTTGTTTGGGCAAATTGCTAACAATTGCAAGCAGTCGGGAACAAGGGGAAAGCCGTGTCACCAAAAGAAAACCCCGCCGACAGGTGGCGGGGTTCGGGATTTGAGTATTTGGGAAAAGATGAAGATCAGGCGATTTCTGCCAAACGGGCAAGGGCCTCGTTCAGCTTTGCTTCTTCTTCTTCGCGGGCGGCGAGGTTGGCTTTGGCTTCCTCAACCACTTCTTCCGGGGCCGAAGCCACGAATTTGGGGTTGTTCAGGCGCCCACGCAGGCCGCCCAGTTCTTTGGCCAGCTTGGCCTTGGCTTTCTCAAGTCGTTCCTTTTCCGCGCCGATATCTATGATATCCGCCAGCGGCAGGCCGAAGGACGCGCCGGGTGCGGCAATCGAGATTGTGCCTTTGGGTAGATCTTCTGCGTTGGTCAGGCTGTCGATCCGCGCAAGGCGCTTGATCAGCGCCTCGTTGCGGTCCCATGCGGCCTGGCCGTTGGCGTCGATCTCGGTCACCAGCATCGGCACGTACAGACCAGCAGGCACCCGCATCTGAGCACGGGCTGAGCGGGTGTTTTCGATCACCGAGATCACCCAGTTCATCTCACGATCCGCATCCGCGTCGATCAGGTCGGCCGCAGAATAGGTCGGCCAGTCGGCGTGGACCACCATCTTGGCGCGGTTGCCGGTCAGGCCCCAGAGTTCCTCGGTGATGAAGGGCATGATCGGGTGCAGCAGAACCATGCACTGATCCAGAACCCAGCGCATGGTGGCGCGGGTTTCGGCCTGCGCTTCGGCATCATCGCCTTGCAGCAGCGGTTTGGACAGCTCCACGTACCAGTCGCAGACCTTGCCCCAGACAAAGGCATAAAGTCCATTGGCAGCGTCGTTGAAGCGGTAGCTTTCCAGCGCCGCGTCAACCTCTTCGCGCACGCGGGCGGTTTCGCCGATGATCCAGCGGTTCACGGCGGCCTTGGGCTTCAGGTCGGACACGTCCAGTTGCGGAACGGCGTCGGTAAAGACCTCGTTCATCTCGGCAAAGCGGACGGCGTTCCACAGCTTGGTGCCGAAGTTGCGGTAACCGGTGATGCGTTCGCGGGACAGTTTCAGCACACCGCCGATGGCCGCCATCGAGGCGTTGGTAAAGCGCAGCGCGTCGGCGCCGAATTCGTCCACGATTTCCAGCGGGTCGATGACGTTGCCGGTGGTCTTGGACATCTTCTTGCCCTTCTCGTCGCGGACGAGCTGGTGCAGGTAGACGGTGTGGAACGGAATTTTGTTTACCACGGCCAGTTGCATCATCATCATCCGGGCGACCCAGAAGAACAGGATGTCGAAGCCGGTGATCAGAACGTCCGTCGGGAAGTAGCGTTCCAGTTCCTCGGTCTGTTCGGGCCAGCCCAGAGTGCCGATGGGCCAGAGGCCGGAGGAGAACCACGTGTCGAGGACATCGGGATCGCGCCAAACCGGGTAAACCAGCTTGGTCGGGTCCTGTTCGACTGCATATTGTGCAAGGCTTTCGGCGAATTGATGAATCGCCTCCTGCTTGTCGGCGACTTCGATAACCGTCGCGTGGCTTAGCGGGCTGGGAATGTTGGCATTGTCGTCCAAGAATTTCTCGGTTACCGCTTCAAGGCTGGATGCACATTCCATAACGTTGCCACGATGCAGCATGCCGCCTTCGTTCAGCAATCGGCCCATCTCGACCAGATCAAGGTTGCCGTCGTTCTCGTCGTCGATGAAGTCTTCGGCAGACAGGTCGAGACCATACCAAACCGGAATCTGATGCCCCCACCACAGCTGGCGCGAGATGCACCAAGGCTCGATGTTTTCCAGCCAGTGATAATAAGTCTTCTCGCCCGACTCGGGGATGATCTTCACCGTGCCGTCCTTGACCGCATCCAGCGCGGGGCCGACGACCTTTTCGGCGTCCACGAACCACTGGTCGGTGAACATCGGCTCAATCACCACTTTCGAGCGGTCGCCGAAGGGCTGCATGATCGGTTTGCGCTCGACCAGCGGGACCAGCTTGTCCGCGCCTTCGTGCTCGGGCTTCAGCGCCGTCGAGCCCAGACGCGGGTCATCCGCGCGGCACATGACGGCCAGACCGTCGTTGGTGATCTCTTCCACCACTTTCGCGCGCGCCTCGAACCGGTCGAGCCCGCGCAGGTGATCGGGTATCAGGTTGATCGCGTCGATCTCGTTCTCGGTAAACTCACGCCCGCGCGCATATTCCTGCGCCTTGTCGGCCTCTTCGGCGTAGGGAGCCCCATCGGCCCGCATCGCGCCTTTGGTGTCCATCAGACGGTACATCGGAATGCCGCCGCGCTTAGCGACCATGTTGTCGTTGAAGTCATGCGCACCGGTGATCTTCACCGCTCCCGAGCCGAAATCGGGGTCCGGGTAGTCATCGGTGATGATCGGGATCTGGCGGCGGTGCTCTTTCGGGCCAACCGGGATTTCGCATAGCTTGCCAACGATGGGTGCATACCGCTCGTCCGAGGGGTGAACCGCAACCGCACCATCGCCCAACATAGTCTCGGGCCGGGTTGTCGCGATTGAAATGTAATCCCGCTCCTCGCGGAGGATCACATTCCCATCTTCATCTTTTTCCAAATACTCATATGTCTCGCCACCGGCGAGCGGGTATTTGAAGTGCCACATATGACCCGCGACCTCGATGTTCTCGACCTCAAGGTCCGAGATCGCGGTCTCGAAATGCGGGTCCCAGTTGACCAGCCGCTTGCCGCGATAGATCAGGCCCTTTTCGTACATGTCGACAAAGACTTTGATCACCGCGTCGTGAAAATTCGCAGAGTTTTCGTGCCCCGTGCGCGGGTCGCGCGGCGCGCCTGCCATGGTGAAGGCATTGCGCGACCAGTCGCAGGATGATCCCAGGCGCTTTAGCTGCTCGATGATCGTGCCCCCGTATTCGCCCTTCCATTCCCAGACCTTGTCCAGAAATGCTTCACGCCCCAGCTCGCGGCGCCCCGGCTGCTGGGTGGCGGCCAGCATCTTTTCCACCTGCATCTGCGTGGCGATGCCGGCGTGGTCCTGACCGGGCTGCCACAGCGTGTCAAAGCCACGCATCCGGTGCCAGCGGGTCAGAATATCTTGAAGGGTGTTGTTGAACGCATGGCCCACATGCAGCGCGCCGGTGACATTGGGCGGCGGGATCATGATGGTAAAGCTTTCGTCGCGCGAGCGGTTAGCGCCTGCCTTGAAGGCTCCGGCCTGTTCCCAGGCCTTGTAGATGCGGGCCTCGGCCTCGGCCGCGTTGAATGTCTTTTCCATCGCCATGGGATGCGTCCTGCGTCAACAAAATCGGGTCAGCGCTTGCAATAGCGAATGCACGCAGGAAGGGGAAGGGCGTCTGTGCTAACCGGCCATCCCAAATCGGTCTTTGAAATAGGTATCAACGCGCTGATAGGCTGGATCGTGGAAATCCAGCGTCAGCAGCGAATGGTCCTTGCCCGCATACTCAATCGTTTCGAGGTTCTCGCCAAAGGCGCTTTCCAGCGACCGCATCAGTTTTTGGGGCGACAGGTTGTCTTTGGCGTACCGCATCGCCAGACCGGGGCCTTTTTGTGCCATGCCCGCGCGCGCGTCTAGGATATCCTGCGAGCTCATATGCAGCTTGTCGCCGCCAAAGATCGGCAATGCGGGTTGGCTGGCCACGCCGCCAAGAACCGCGTCGTCGGCCATCAAGGTCAGAGCAAAGCTGCCGGTCAGGCACATGCCGATGACACCAACGCCCGCGCTGCCTTCCTGATCCCGGATATGACCCGCCAGCGCCCGCATCCAGCCCGCAACCGGGCTTTGGCGGCCTTTCGCGAACATGTTGATCTCGCGCCGGACGCAGAACAGCCGGGCAAAATTCCTGCCCGTCTGAGTTTTGCCGAACGTACCGAACAGGTGCGGAAGATACACCCGGAACCCCGAGTTGTTCAGCCGCTGCGCCAGTTCCAGCGTTTCCGGCCCGATCCCCGGCAGTTCCTGCAGGATCATGATCGGTGGACCTTCGCCCCCGACGTAAACGTCATGCGTGGCTTCTGTGCCGGTGCTGATAGGGGCGGTGAACGGGAATACGGCGTCATGTGTCCAGGTCATGGCGCCGACGCTATACCATTGGGATGCTGCTGGAAATCGAATTTCTTCGCGATCGACTGGACATCGCATATGCGGGGGCTAACCTCGCAGCCACAGCAGCCTGAAAGGGACAGCAATGGAAAAGTTCGGCAAAAGCCAGCCGGTCAAACGGACCGAAGATCACCGCTTTCTGACCGGGCAGGGGCGCTACATGGACGATGCCGTGCCGGACAATGCCCTGTATGCGGCCTTCTTCCGCAGCCCGGTTGCGCATGCGCGGATCATAGCGCTGGATCTGGATGCTGCGCGGCAGGTGGATGGGGTCCGCCTGGTCATGACGCTGGACGATCTGGCCGCGACCGGGATCGACACTGTAATGAACGCGGCGATCATGCCCAACCGGGATGGCTCGCAAGGCGCGGCGCCACAGCGGCAAATGCTTGCCAAAGACCGTGTGCGCTTTGTGGGTGAGCCCGTCGTTGCAGTGATTGCCGAGACGCAGCTTCAGGCGCAGGACGCGGTCGAGCTGATCTTGATGGAGACCGATGACCTGCCCGCCAAGCTGGATGTGGATGCGGGCGGAGAGCCGCTGCATCCCGAAGCCCCGGATAACCGCGCCTTTGACTGGGGGCTTGGCGATGAAACCGCGACCGAAGCCGCCTTTCAGTCCGCCGCCCATACCGTGGCGCTGAATGTGGCGGACAACCGGGTCATCATCAACTCGATCGAGCCGCGCGGCTGTCAGGCCAGATGGTCGGACGGCCGGCTGCACTTCGCCTACGGCGGTCAGGGTGTCTGGGCGATGCGGGGGCAACTGGCGCAGAAACTGAAGCTTGAAACCGAGGCGATCCGTGTCACCACGCCGGATGTGGGTGGCGGGTTTGGCATGAAGGTGATGCCCTATCCCGAATATTTCTGTGTCTGCGTTGCCGCCATGAAACTGGGGCAACCCGTGCACTGGATGTCCGACCGGTCCGAAGCGATGCTGTCCGATCATCATGGTCGCGATCTGACGTCTTTGGCCGAACTGGCTTTCGACGACAATCTCAGGATCACGGCTTACCGGGTCCACAGCAAGGTTAACCTTGGCGCCCATAACAGTCATTTCGGGCAGGCCATCCAGACCAGCCTGTTCAGCAAGGTGCTGATGGGTGTCTATGATGTTCAGACCACATATCTGCGGGTCGAAGGGTTCTACACCAACACCACGCAGGTCGACGCCTATCGCGGCGCGGGCCGGCCCGAGGCGATCTATGTCCTCGAACGGGTCATGGACCGCGCCGCGCGCGAACTGGGTGTCGATCCGTGGGAACTGCGGCGCAGGAACTTCATCAAACCTGCGGACTTCCCCTACAAAACCGCAACAGGGGAAACCTATGACGTCGGCGATTTCGACATGGTTCTCAGCCGCGCTGGCGAGCAGACCCGAGGCTTTGCCGCCCGAAAGGCCGCCGATGCTGAACGCGGCCTGATCCGGGGGCAGGGGCTTTGTTACTATATCGAAAGCATTCTGGGCGACCCTTCCGAAAACGCGAAGATCGAGTTCCGCGAGGATGGAATGGTGAACATGTGCGTTGGCACTCAATCGAATGGGCAGGGACACGAGACGGCCTACACTCACTTCCTGTCGGATCAGGCCGGGATACCAATGGACCGGATCGTGGTGGTCCAGGGCGATACCGACCGTCTGGCGCATGGCGGTGGGACGGGCGGATCCCGCTCGGTGACGGTGCAAAACACGGCAACGCTGGCCACAATCGACGTCATGATCGCCGCATTCACGCCTTATCTGGCCGGTAAGATGGGGGTCGAGGAAAACCAAGTGATTTTTGACCACGAAACCTTTCGGGCGCCGGGGTCCAACCTGACACCCACCCTGACCGAGGCCGCCGAGATGGCCCGCGCCGATGGCCGTACCGACCTGTTGCAACACACGGCACGCGCCGATCTGGAGGCGCGCAGCTATCCCAACGGCGCACATGTTGCCGAAGTCGTGATCGATTCTTTCACCGGGGAAACCTGGGTCGACCGCTATACAGTGGTTGATGATTTCGGAAACCTTATCAATCCGATGCTGGCCGAGGGGCAGGTGCATGGCGGGGTGGTGCAGGGCATTGGCCAGGCACTGAACGAACGAGTGGTGCATGATGCGCAGGGGCAACTGCTCACGGCTTCGTTGATGGATTACGCCTTGCCCCGTGCCGCCGGGATACCCATGATTAAGTTTACCTCGGCGCCGGTTCCGTCAACTTCCAACCCGATGGGGATGAAAGGATGCGGTGAGGCCGGGACCGTGGGCGCGCTGGCCGCTGTTGCAAACGCGGTTCAGGATGCGCTCTGGGATCATGGGGTACGGCAGGCGGACATGCCTTTCACACCTCACAGAGTATGGGAGATGCTGACACATGGTTCTGTCGCGGCTGAGTAGAAAGGTTCTGGGATGGCTAGGACGGCCGCTTCGCTCCGAGCACTCGGCCGAGGCGCTGCACCGCGAGCCAATCAGCCATGTCATCATTCTGGACGGCACCATGTCCACGCTGGAGCCGGGCCTTGAGACACATGCCGGTCAGACCTATCGCCTGTGTCGGGAAATGGGCAGCCAAGTCTCGGTCTTTTACGAATCCGGTGTGCAATGGGAAAGCTGGAAGTCCTCGCTGGATGTGATGATGGGGCGCGGCATCAATCGCCAGATCAGGCGTGCCTACGGCTATCTTGCCTCGCGGTACAAGCCCGGCGACCGGATCTACTTCATCGGATATTCCCGTGGCGCGTACGGTGTGCGCAGTCTTGCCGGTGTCATCGACATGATTGGCCTGCTCAAGGCCGAGCATGCCACCGAACGCAACATCAAACAGGCTTATCGCCATTATGAATGCAATCCAGGTGGAGCAGCGGCAGGTGATTTCCGGCGCAAGTTCTGCCATGACGAAATTGCGATAGAAATGGTTGGCGTCTGGGATACGGTCAAGGCGCTGGGCCTGCGCCTGCCCATGCTGTGGCGCTGGGCCGAGGATCGGCACGCGTTTCACCACCACAAGCTTGGTCCCTCGACCCGCCACGGCTATCACGCTCTGGCGCTGGATGAGACGCGCGAAGTGTTCGAACCGGTCCTGTGGAAATGTACGCCCGAGTTCCGCGGCCATGTCGAACAGGTCTGGTTCCGCGGCACCCATGGCGATGTCGGCGGGCAACTGAACGGCTTTGAAGATGCGCGCCCACTCAGCAACATCTCCCTGATCTGGATGCTGGACAAGGCAGAACTGCATGGTCTGCCCTTGCCGGACGGTTGGCGCGAGCGTTTCCCGGTCGATGCGTCCGCCAGATCAGTCGGGACATGGAGGGGCTGGGGCAAGATCTTCCTTCTGCGCAAGCATCGCAAAGTCGGTCGGGACCGCTCGGAACATCTGCACGTGTCGGTTTCACCGGATGATCTGCCGGGCTGGGTGCCCATGCCCAACTTGCCTTCTCATCCGGCGCAATAACCGCGACCGGCCATCCACCGCCGCCGGCGCTGCAAAATGTTGAATGCCCCTAATCAATCGCCTGGATCACGCAGCGACACTGTCACGTCATCCATGACATAGAACCTGTTCTGATCTGCCGAGGCGCTGACGGAAACATCGACGAACCCTTCGTTGTCAGGGGTGCCGTCAAGGTCGCGCAGGTTCGCCTCGGCAAATGGCGCCTCCAATGAAGCGTCACCAAAGACTGTGAGGCGATAAACCATGTCGTCCGGAAACATCGAGATCAGAACCGTGTGCCTGTCGCCGATGCTGTAGCTGCCCACCGGTGTATCAAACATGGAAATCTGGCCATTGTTGAAAACGACCCGGCCGACATACCGCCCCACGACACCGCTATCTAAGATCATTCCGCCATCATCCAGAATCTGCCCCTGCCACGTGATGTAGATCGGCGCGGTTTCGTCGCTGATCGGTGACGTCCGGAAAGTGATATGGTCGCCGGACGTCTCTGTTGCAGGTGGCCGCTCACGGATACTCAGGGAAAGATCGCCGGCAATGGCGTCTTCGGCGGATACGAAGAAGAACTCTTCTGATCCGACACTGATACTGTCGCCGGCGGGTGGCCCTGGCGGGTTGGACAGTGGCGACTGTCCGGGCGTCCCGCTCTCGAAATCCGCGTGAAAAATGGTGCTGCAAGATGTCGGCAATACGGCGGCGCAAAGGATGAGTGTGGAAGAATTGATAAATTTCATAGGACACTCCGAAACAAGAACGGACCCCAAGCGGTTTCAATACAATGCCGCCGGTGGATGCCTTCAGAATACCACAACCTGCATCGACCCGCCCAACGCCGCCCAAGAGCTGACCTGTTCCGGCTTCCGCGCGAATTTGCCACGCAGTGTCATGTCGCCCTGGGTGCTGTGGTGTGACGCGCCAAACTCGTACCCATCAGCAATCGCAGAACACACCAGAACGCGCCACATCTGCCGATTAGCCCCGCGCTCTGTCTGAATTATGTCGGGAGGATTAATTTGCCTAACTACGGGGAACCCCCAATACCGCAGCCCCGCTCGATTTGTTAGTTATCAGATAACGGAGCAACCACACACACACCTCCGTCCAACACTACACGGGGGGCTGGCCGAATAGACCCCCTCACTCATGCCAGCCCCTCAACCCTTTCCCAAAACCAAAGTGTATATGACAGGCATCGGACATCCGGTTGCAGGTTGCGCCCGATCGAAACATCCTGGACACTTTCGAAGCTTCAACCTCAGCGCTCAGAGAGAATCTTTCCGGGCAATAGACGTCCCTCTTGGTTCTCCGTTTCTTCAGCACAACCGTGGGTCCGCTCAGATATGTAGGTTCAAGAGTAGCCCGCCAGATAAGCCATTGGTTGAAATGCTGATTGAACGACGCCCGATCAGATAATCCTTTTGACTCGGATCACCGCCATCGCCATCATTCACACAAGAATACCAGAATGCGATTTTGGCCCCTCCCTGCTGTGAAAGTTCATGCAGTCGGCATGTGATAGGAGGAATTTATGAAAAGATTACCCACATGGACAGCTGCTCTCGCCACTTGGGCAGTTCCAGCGCTGCCTGTTGCAGCCCAGTCGAGCGACTGGAATTACGAAGCCACGATTTATCTGTTCATGCCAGAGACAAAAACGTCACTGGATTCGCCGAACGGCAACATCGATGCAACGCTGAGTTTTTCGGACGCGCTCAGCAAGTTGGACCTCGCCTTCATGGGTGCCTTCGCGGCCAGTAACGGCCGGTGGAGTCTGTTGACTGATTACAACTACACCAAGCTTTCCATTGACAACGACCTGTCCGGGCCTGCGTTCTCCGGCGTGGAAACGTCCCTCAAGACGCAGTTCCTGAGCGGCTACGTTGGTTACCGCGTCTACGAAGACCCAACTTTGAAACTGGATCTGGCAGGAGGGTTCAGGTGGTTCAACACGGAAACCGAATTCACGCTGTCCCCGGGGGCATTGCCTGGGACGACCAGTACCGTAGACGCCAGTTGGACAGACCCTGTCATAGGTCTCCGCGCCCGCTATGCGATTTCTGATCGCTGGTCCGGTACGGCCTTTCTGGACTACGGAGGGTTCCGAAGTGGCAGCGAGACCTGGCAAATTTTGCTGACGGCGGATTATGCCATAAACGACCGATGGATGATCAGAGGCGGATACCGCCATATTTCGTTTGATCACGAAGTGAATGGTAACGACTTTGACTTCAGCCAGTCCGGCCTGCTGATCGGCGCGACATACGCTTTCAATTAGGTGTTCCTGTGTGTGGCGGATAAATTTCGCTTTTGATTTCAGCAGGTCGCTTCAATTGTTTCGCTGTGGCCATCTCCCGAAACGAAGCGCAGCTCTTTTGTGGTGCAAGTGCGTGAAGTCGTGGCACTGAGGTGCCCGATCATTGGTTAGCGATCAGGTTATCAAGGCGAACGGGTCGAGCGCGCGACGGCCGAAGTAGGGATATATCATGAGTGGAATTGGTAGGCGTTTGAAAAGAGCAGTTAGGGACATCGCCGTTGGCGATTACGAGAACGCGGTGACAGCAATCTTCCAGGCTTTTGATGCGACGGGGAAAAAGCGATACCCGTCAAAAGGATCAGGTCATAGGTTCAAAAAGCTGCTGGAAGACCAAGAGGAAATCGTTTGGGAGATTGCCTTCAGTGTCAGAGTAATAGGCACGAAATTTGAAGGCCTTACGATGCCGGAAGCGATGTGGAAATTGGTTAGAAACCCCATCGTGCACGAAGGTGAGTTCAGTAAGCGCATTAGTTTTGAGGGTGGTTATGAGCGGCTTCCAGTGGGAGAGAATTGGAACCTGCCACCAAGATTTCTGACAGGCCTGGCAACTGCAGCTATATCGGCTAAGGAAAATTCGGACGAGCAAGAAGATTTGGCCTTTAAGTTCAATTTCTTTGGCCGGGATATTCCTGCCCAGAGTTTGTGGGGCGCCGAAGAATGGATCAGGGCCGAGTTAGAGAATATTCACCGCCGCAAAGCAGAAAAGGTTGCACTGCGCCGAGCTGATGAACAATCCCACAAACGCTGATCAACAATAAGGAGGATCAGGTCTGAAACTTTGACGAAAGCGGAGCACCTCTTCGGATGCACTTCTGGCCAGTTTTGAATGCTCATCGAAAAACTGTGTATCATGGTGTGCGAACGGAGACATTCGCGCTCTGTGAACTGGAAAATAGGGAAATAATGCTGATTAAGCTTACAAATGTATTGAGCCTACTTACCGCGGTGACAGCTTTTTCGCCTGCGATCGGGCAAACCCCTCAGTCTTCGACTCTTTTTTTAAACGTCGATGTTTTTGACAGTCGAAATGCAACTGTGATCGAAAATGCTAACGTCCGGGTCACGGGCAACTTTATCGCCGAGGTTTCGACCACTGAGTTGCCACCCGAAGCCGCAACTGTAATTGACGGTGGCGGGCGCATGCTCGTTCCCGGTCTGATCGATGGGCACAATCACATCATGCTGGGTGCCAGTCCCATTGCACTCGCCTACAATCTGCATTGGACCTATGTCGGCGCGTTGGCGACGCGGGAGGCTGAGGCCATGCTGATGCGCGGCTTCACGACCCTGCGGGACGCCGGAGGGCCTTGCTACGGTATTGCTCAGGCCATTGATGAAGGCATCATACCTGGGCCGCGCATATTTTGTTCCGGGCATTTCATAGGGCAGACGTCCGGGCATTTTGACTTTCGTTTGTACAACGAAACCCACCCGAGGCAGCGTGGCGAGCGTAGTTTTTTCGAGACGCAGTGGTCATTCATCGCAGACGGTGTGCCGGAAGTTCGTGCCATGACCCGCGAGGCGTTGCGGCTAGGGGCGACCCAAATCAAACTAAGCCTGGGAGGTGGCAACTCCAGCCCCTATGACCCACTTGATACCACGCATTACTCAGTCGAGGAGATCCGTGCTGCGGTGGATGCGGCCGAGGATTGGAATACCTATGTTCTGGTGCACGCATATTCAGACGAGTCGGTTATGCGAGCGCTGGCCGGCGGTGTAAAAAGCATTGATCATGGCAATTTGATCAAGGAAGAAGCGACCATCGCGGCAATTCGAGATGCGGGCGCTATCCTCAATCCACAGTTCCTGATCTTCACACCAGACGATGAGATGCTGGCAGGAGGAGACCCGGACACCATCGCCAAGGGCGCACCAGTCCGAGACAATGTGGAGACCTTCGTCTCGCTCATCCAGAAGTACGACCTGCCGATTGCCTTTGGGGTCGACCTATTTGGCTCACCGGCGCTTCTTGCTATGCAGAATCTGGAGTTCGAGCGTCGCGGAAGATGGTGGTCAGGAGCGAAAGTTTTGCAGCAAGCGACATTCAATACCGCTGAACTCCTTGCCCTCTCCGGGCCACGAAACCCTTACCACGAAGGCAAACTCGGAGTTATTGAACCCGGGGCTTATGCCGATCTTGTGCTGGTGGATGGCAACCCGGTGGAGGATATCAATCTGATGGTCGATCCAGAGGCCAACTTCTCGGTTATCATGAAGGATGGTGTGATCTACAAAAACAGTCTTGAGTGAAGCGGCCGCTCAGGCGCAATGTGCGATTTGAACGCAAGATTCAGTCAAGTCCGTGGTAGGTGTACACACTCAGTTCGAAAGTTTGGCAGTGAATAGCAGTGAGAGGGCTCAAAAATCCAACCAGACGCGGTGACAATGGAGAACCGCCGTCAATGAACCGAGGCTCGTCGACCGCTTATCCCGAAAAGAGGCATTTGCCCCGATTAGAAAATGAACTCACAGAGCCCAACAGAGTTCTTTGAAGACCTAAAGATCGGTCTGGAAGACTACACGCGTTTCATGGGAAAACTCGGTCCAAGCCGAAGTGAGCGATGCAACACCATGAAATTTCTCACGCTTGCGAATGAAGTCGGAATTGGAGACTACAGTGAGTGGTGAAGAGAACAAACCCATCCCAGCACATGTGGAACTAGATCCCGATCACGAAGATGCCATTGTTCGGTGGTGCAACCGCATGATCCGCCACGGTGTCAGGGCATTGTCGGTGCTGATGCTCGGAATCATTCTGATGGCAATTATTGACGCCGGTTTCACAACCTACCAAAAGTTGCTGGAACCGCCTGTCTACATCTTGGAAGTCAGTGACCTTCTCACGGTTTTCAGCGCCGTGCTGGTCGTTCTCATTGCGATAGAAATCTATACAAATATTACACTATATTTGACCGCCGACGTCATCCACATCAAGCTTGTTGTCGCAACAGCCTTGATGGCTGTAGCTCGAAAAATCATCACGCTAGACGACAAAAATTTGGAACCTCAGTACTTTCTTGGTTACGCAGCAATCGGTCTTGCGCTGGGCGTAACCTACTGGCTTATAGCCAGAAAACCATGAGTCACTCGGATCTTTTGTTGCCATCGCTTCTGTGAAGCTGTTTCCTGAACATGAAATAGAAACCTCGTCAGCCCATGCGTTCCTGATTAACCCCCGACTAATCCGTGGATTAACCGGACTTTGCCGACATAAACCCTAATGCCGGAAGCAAAGAAGGTCAGCTTGGTTGTTGCAGCACCATTGGCGGGTGGCTTATTCTGATCGTTTCATGGGTCCAGAGCCCGCACGCCGTTTGAAGCAAAGCGGTAAACGAAACGCCCGCTAAAAGGATTTCTGCTATCTTGAGCACTCTCCATTTTCTGGAAGCGCCGCAAATTACGGATTCCCCTCTCGAAATGACGCTTATTGGTTGCACCGCATTTGCACGCATTTTGCACGTTGCAGAAACAATCTTGCCGGCGAATGCAGCACTTTGCAGTGCTTTCTTGCGGTTTGACTGTTTGGGAGAAGCCTAATTTTTAATTATTATCAGGAAGTTATGGTGCTGCTGGAGAGAATTGAACTCTCGACCTCTCCCTTACCAAGGGAGTGCAACACCATATCCGTCACCAGCACAACATCACTTGCAAGACGCACAAGCTGCGATCCACCGCCACCACCAACACCCAACGCATGACGCAGAAGTGCCCATTTTGTCAGTGGGTTGAGTGTCGCATGCCGTACCATGAAGTGCAACATGCGGCATGTTCAGCAGTGCACGTGACATGCAAGGCAAACACACGATGTGATGTGCCAAACATTGTCAGAAGTGCAGTGCGGTGCAGCGGAAGTGCAGCGGAAGAACCAGAGCACCTGTGATCAATCCTTGCTGGACTTCAGCAACACTCCCCCGCCCAAACCCAAAACCCAGTTCCCTGCGCGGTGGCCCTGCAGGGGTGATGTCATGCGTCCCCCTGTATGGCTGTTATCTGATCCCACTTATCCAACCTGTCCAACATTTCTCTTTAGTTTTGTTTGAAGGCACCACGGCTAGTAACGAACTAGGCCGCCCTATTTAAAGCAAACTTCAGAGCGAGGTTGCCTAGGTCGGATAGGTTGGATCATGCTTCCACCGTCCGGCAATCTTATTGTAGGAGACATCCTAGAAGATCGGTCGGCTGTCTGCTTCGAGCCCAAAGCTGCCGGTTCTCGAGACGCCCCAATTTCTTGGAGCGTCCATATGCGCCATAAGACATTTGCTCGTCTGGTCTAAACTTCCAAGACTACTCCACGAGTTCCAAGTCACCGGGCCGCCAGCTTTTGTCGAACCACGGTTCAAGTGGGCCGTAAAGACGCATCATGACATTGAAGCTTCGTCCGGGGACCGTTTGCGCCCAGTTGTTTTCCCAACCTTCAGGCGCTTCCGGTCCGAAATAAATGCTGAAGCTACCATCATCGTTCGGCTTGATTCCGGGCCTGTTGGAGTCGATCCCTCCGGCTTGTTGGTCCGTTTCCAAGATCGAACGAGTCTGCCCACTATAGAGCATAAACGACGCAAAGTTTTTGGCAGGAACCGGCGCGGGAAGCGTTACCTTGTAGGTCTTTGAACCATCGAGGTACTCACCATCTTTGTCGCGGGCCGTCATCGCGTACACTGAACCAGTGCCGACTGGCGGGGCGGTCATGGCAGGTGTGATACCGGTAGCCATGTAGAAGAAGTACGTCCGGTCGTCGAGAATACGCGCGCCATCCTCTAGGAACAAATAGCTTTGACGCTGGAACGGCGAATTCCATTGACGATCTTCATAGAAATACACGCCCGGATCGCGTGAGGCGTATGTGATGGCACGCGCTGTTGCGTTTGCGATGGCGGCTGCTTCTTTGAAGATGCCCTTCATTCTGGCATCCGGTTCGAACGGTTCGCCTTTCTTGATGCCAATGGAAGCAAATGTCCCAACAATTTCCGGATCAAAAGCGCCGACCGGATTGTTATCCAAAGCTACATGAATCTCCTCGAAGAAGTCTTCGTTGTTGGCATGGACAGTGTTGTGCTGAACGCCGGAGATATTGATGAAATTCTCTGGTGGCGGATTATCGGCTGCGCTGAGCGGATAGATATTCAATCCGGCCTTGATCTCTGCAACTGGTCCTGTTGTGTCACCATCTGCTCCGGGGGAACGACGCAGCAGCAACCAGTGTTCATTTGTTCTTGTACGAAGTTCAAAATACCCTTCTGGCACTGCAGTTTCATCGTCGTGATGCATCAACAGGTATTTCCCGCCTTCGCCTTTGTCTGCACCAAGCGCGCCAATATCGGCGACGTAGTCGAACCCGGCATCGTCCAACAGACCCAACATGCCTGCCGGCACCTCGATGACCATCGGGCCTTCGGAGATATCAACGTTGGAACCAACGTAAATTGTCGTTGTGTTTGGCGTCAGCCAGATTGATCTGGCATCCAATAAGTTCTCTGCAATGACGACATCATTTGGTTGTGCGCCTACATCTTCATAACCTTGGAACATTCCACGCAGAGACGCGATTTTCATGCCATCAAGAAAAGCAGTAGTTGCGCGCATCAAGTCCAGATTGTCGAAGACTTTCTCAACCGTAGCTGGTGAAGGCATGCCATCGAAAAACTCAAGTGTGCCAAGTGTCTCTGTTTCCACTCTATCCGGTGTCAAAACGTTTTCAGGTACTATTGCAGCAAACTCTCTGTCGGATTGGGGAGGCAATGCGACTTGTTCGTTTGTACCCTCATTCTGTTGTATCATGTCTTCGTTCAACAAAACGAACTCCACGCGCCGGTTCAGCGCGCGTCCTTCTTCGGACAAGTTCGAGGCGACAGGCGCGATTGGACCTGCGCCCATGGCGACCAGACGTTCCGCTGCGACGTTGTAGGGTTCGCCCATCAGTGCATTGCGTACGGCCGCCGCACGGCGCTCAGCGAGGTCAATGTTGTAAGCAAAGTCACCCACCGAGTCCGTATGGCCCACGATCGCCAGTCGCATTTCAGGCAGCGTCGCCATCGCGCTGGCAACTTTGAACAACACCTCTGGGGACGTGCCGGTCAGCGCGTCACTGTCGGTCTCAAAAAAACCGCCGCTCATTGAGACGCGACCATCTTCGCGCAAAGCGGACACAACCGCTTCATCTGTCAGTTCACCGACCGCTCGTGCTCTTTCTTGGCCAAATTGTTGCGCATGAAGTGGTCCCGTAGTGACTGCGAGTGCAATCGCAATCGCTGTCATACAAGTCTTTACGTTTCTCATTTTGCTTCTCCCATTTTTGCCTTTGTGCGCTTTTCGCGACTTGGCACTTTAGTGTTTGTTTTGGAGAGACGGCGTCCCGAGGTATACACCGCCTCTCCAATTGCTGACCAATTGGTTGGTGCCAATACCGGTCAGTGTCCGAATTCAATTGCCAAAAAGTTCAGCTACTCGACCTTCTTGAGATCTCCGAGCATCCAGCCGCTTTCCAGCCAGCCCTCTTCAGGGCCGTAGAGGCGGAACAGGAGGAAGTAGGGCTCGGTGGTTGGGATCCAGTTGCTTTCCATGCCCTCTGGCGCTTCAGGCCCGAAGTAGATGTCGTAAGAACCATCTTCGTTTGCTTGCATCGTGTCGGTGTCGCGCTCTGAAAGTCCCACAGGATCAACGTTGCGGATGAAACTCTTGGTCTCCATCGAATAGACAATGACTGACCAGAAATCCTCGGCGGGTGTGTCTGCTGGCACGTTCAGCTTGTAAGTCTGATTGTGGTCATACATCTCACCTTCGCTGTCGCGCAGCCCAGTTAAGTAGAACGTCCCGCCGCCAAGTTTTTTCGGCAAATAGGTAATCCAGAAATAGCTTCCGCCCGCACGGGCATCGACAAGCACCTCGGTTTCGGTTTCGTACGGGAAACCTGCTTCAGGTTGACCCTCAGCGAAGTCCCAGATCAGCCATTGGCTTTTCATATCCCCGTTTTCATCCACCCAAAGCGGTATCATCGCCTTACCGGGTGTTACGAAGTACTTCTGCATCGAGGCATAGGCCAACAACAGCCCCTCTTCCATCGCCTGTAGCTGCTGTTCCGTTGGTTCGAACGGCTTACCTTTCTCAATGCCAAGGTCCTTAAGAAGGTTCACCATGACCTTATCTTGAGGGCGGACCGGATTGTTCTGGACGTAGTCGTTTAGGTCCTGAAAGAAGGTTTCGTTGTAATAAGGCAGCGAGTCGTAGGGTACTTCCGACGCTTCGTGATAGGTGTTTGGCGGTGGGTTATCGGCCTCCGAAAGGTAATAGACCTTGATTGTCTGCGCATATTCCGCGGCATCTGCATCTGTTCCCCCATTGGTCAGCTTTGGACGGAATGAAAATCCGTACTCATAGGTGTCAGTCTCAAACGGAAAATACCCAGCTTCGGTCAGTTCCTCGATCGACATGTCACCGTCATAGTCGGGTGGTAGCATGAGATATTTACCACCCTCTCCGTTGTCGAACCCGTCCGGACCAACATCGGCAATCGGCACGTCCCAAGCGTTCACAATCGTACCGAAGTAATTAACCTTGTCGGTTGCCGCCGGGACCTCGATCACCAACGGCCCGGGCTCAGACGTCATCGAGGCCCATGCGTAAGCTGTCACATCATTGGCCGTCAGAAACCCGTGTTTGGAGTCGAACGGTTTATTAAGGTACACAATGTCGTTGTAGTCTCCGCCCAGATCGCGGCGAATACCTTTCAGGAAATCAATCATACCAGCGGCGGGCATTCCCCAGATTGCGGTTTGTGTCGCGCGCTGGACCATAATTTTGTATTCGATGTCTTCGACCTGCGCCGAGCGCGCGAGGATGTCGCCTGTGTCGTTAAATTCCTGCGCCTCGACCTGAGCAGCGACGCTGCCGACGCAAACGGCCGCAACCAAACACTTGGTCGATAAGTTTGTGAACAATGTGCCCATCTGTTTCATTCGTGACTACTCCCTTGAGATTTTTGGGAGACTTGCACATCCGGAACGCAGATGCGTATCATTTCACGACAGATGTTTCTTTGGGGATCTCAATGACGCTACCACCGATGATTTCAGCGAAGGCGCTCGGCGCGATGCCGCAGTTTGTCTACGAGGTCGCCGGTGAAAAACGATTAGAGAAGGCCATGGAGGCCGCTGACCTTCCGCATCACTTTATCGAAGAACGGTCGGGGTACATTTCTGAGCATTCATTGGCGACATTCGTCGAGCAGGCGGCTCGATCGGCGGGCCATCAAAACATTGGCTTGCTTTGGTCTCCTTACCTAACAGTCGCAGACTACGGGCTTTGGGGAGAGTATGTCCTGTCCGCGCCTACGTTGGGAAACGCACTACGTCGCGCAACATCAGTTATGCCTTTCCACTCATCAGTTGATCGCGCATGGCTGGAAGCCTCTGGCCGACGCTCGCGCTACTGCTACAAATTCGGAATGCCGGAGCACCCCGCTTATGCTGATATAGCTTTTTCCGCGATCGGCGTTTTCCTGAGTATTTTTCGCGAGTACTTAGGGAGGGGATGGACGCCTACCGCAGTTCTCTTGGATTTTGCAAAAGTACCGAACTCGGTCGAAGTCGAGGACACATATGGGTGTCCCATAGTTTGGAACGCACCAAGGTTAGGTGTGGAATTCGAAAGCTCATTGTTTTTGGTCGAGAACAGAAGGCAATATCGTGTTCGCGGTTTTGTGACGGTTGACGATGTTGCGAGGGAACGCGTCGGTGGTCCACCTGAAACAATAGCTGGTCAGGTTGCCGCAATAGCCCGACAGCAACTCCACCACAAAGAAATCTCGGTTGACGCAACAGCTCGCGCACTCGGGCTTGGTGTTCGCACTCTTCAAAGGAAGCTAGATGAAGAAGGCGCGCAATTCCGTCGCATAGTAACCGATGTTCGCGTAAGCCGGGCGAAAGAGTTACTTTCATCGCAGTCTGGCACCATCGCCGATATTGCTACTGCGCTGGGATACGAGACCGCCAACAACTTCAGTCGTGCATTTAAGACCGCCACTGGCGTCTCGCCATCTGAGCACCGAATACTTGGGCGCGATAGGTTCTAAACCGTCTGAAAATGCTTTAGCACCACCGACGGCTTTGTCCGCTGAACGGTCGTATATCTGGACTATCTCGAACGTCCGGACTCGGCAGAAGCAGTCAATCGCAGAAAACGAACAGGAGTCACCGTGCGCCACCAAGGCGTTACTGCGTCGTTTTGGGTGTTCGTTGCAGCAACCACGCAACTCAACCAGACACAGTCCGCCAATCTAAGTGTCGCGTAGCCAACTGAACTGAGGGCACGTCCATCTGCCGGTGTTCGCGAGCGGCTTCTCGCCACCTTTGATCCAGCCATTCCGCAAGTCGTATGGCTTCGCCGTAACGTCCAGTCGCCTGTAACCACGCCGCTGCGTCTCGTAAGGACATGATGACTCGGTTGTTCGAGATGCGCTTTGCGGGCGGTCCCTTACCTCTCGCTCGAGACATTCGAAGTGTGTTTGGCTTAATCCCAGTAACCCGGCAGAATTCATGAGCGTAGATGGTGCCGTCGTATCGGATCATCTGGGTTAGCGTAGGGGCAGAAGCGATTGCAGCACCTGAGTGCCCGGCTGAACTCGGCGCGTGGCCTGTCGCTGTATCGCTGGCGCTCTCTGTTCTTGGCATCTTGCCTCCTGCCTTCGAAGGCTCTGGTTGGATCTGATCAACTGGGTGCAATGGTATCATCAGTCGGCATGATTGCCATGCTTGGCCGCTAATGATCCGACATATCCAACCTATCCAACTTGAATAAGATATTGACCGATAACTATCCCTCCCATGGAGTAGTAATTCTCTTACGCAACTTCGTACTTATGTCTTCCAAGTTGGATATGTTGGATAGAAAATGGACCACAATACGCGGTAGAGGCAGACACGGTAATGCAGTGTAAGCCATTGTCCCACAACACTTTTATATTGACATCGGATGAAACATCATACACCATGAAGACACCGCACTTCAAAGTGTGAGATGCCTCTCGGGTCAGGCTCGAAGGCCATAACCGCAGGAAACTGCGAGACCAGCATGTGACACTATCGATCACTGCGGATTCACCAATAATCAGAAGCCGGGGCGAGGTGCTGTTGTATCTCCGCCGTTAGAAAGGAATTCGCCATGAACGCGAAGACTTATTCAATCGATGAATTCTGCCATGTCTTTGGTCTTAGCAGATCGTCGTTCTACCGACTGCGGAAAGCCGGATTGGGTCCGCGTGTTGCCCGGATCGGGGGCCGTGTACGTTGGCCCTCGCTTTGCAGGCCTCAGGTTGTGATCAGGCAACCGGGCTGCACAAGCCGCGTCTGCTCAGCGACAACGGGTCCAGTTACATCTCTGGTGAGCTTGCAGACTGGCTGGAAGATCAACAAATGGATCATATCCGAGGTGCGCCATATCACCCACAGACCCAAGGCAAGATCGAGCGCTGGCATCAAACTCTCAAGAACCGCATCTTATCGCAAAACTATTATCTGCCCGGCGACCTCCAACAACAGATCGACGCCTTCGTCGAGCATTACAATCACCGTCGCTACCACGAAAGCCTACAAAACCTCACGCCGGCTGATGTCTACTTCGGGCGCGGGCAGACCATTCTGAAACAACGCGAAAGGATCAAACGGAAGACAATCGAAACAAGGCGCTTGCTTCACCGAAAATCCGCCGCATAATCGGAAAAACCAGATGGGCCAGATCCTCTCTTAGCTATGGCCGCCTTCTGTACCAAAACCCCTGACGACGGACACTGGCAACATTCGTCTGCTCTCAATCAAAATAAAGGCAATTCATATGGACTTGACTGTACTCATGAAAGACCTGCAGCAACGACGCGACGAGTTGAAACTGCAACTGCACCTTGCGTCGAAAGAAGCTGAGGATGAATGGACAGAGCTTCAGGCCGAATGGGACAAGTTTCTTACAAAAGCCGAGTTCGAAAAGTCCGCTGAGGAAGTTGGAGAAGCGGCACGCGATCTCGGCCTCAAAATGAAGGCCGCGTATGACAAGATGAAAAAGGCAACCTGATCAAGCAGGCTATTGGGTGATTCAGTGCGGCCTCAAACCCGGCTGCCAGCCCGCCAGAAGTTTCATAACTTTGGGCCCAACAATAATGCGATGGGTCTCGCAGAAGGATCCGCGGCCGAACCAAAGGAGACCGAACGATGAACCTGGTCGCAATTCTCATGAAAGATGTTGAAGCGGCGCGCTCCGCGCGTGGCAAAATTGCGGGATTAACCAGAAAGGCGCTTGTTCAGTTAGAAGACGCGGTTGTCGTCTACACTGAAGATGGCGAAATCAAACTTGATCAGACCGTCAACATGACGAAATTCGGGGCTCTGGGCGGTCTTTGGGTCGGTGTGGTTATCGGTGGCGCTATTGGTCTGATGAGCGGGAATCCAGCGCTATTGGCTGCAAGCGGTGTGTTTGGGTCACTCACAGGTGCCGTTGGAGGATCGGTCGCTGATCGTGGCATTCCGGATGATTTTATGAAGAAAACAGCACGATCATTGGAAGATGGTCGTGCCATACTTTTCCTATTGGGTGGAACCGAGAACCCAGAAATGGTTCTTGAAAAGCTGTCTGCTTTTGAGGGTGAGGTGCTGATATCGGATTTCTCTGACGATGTCGTGCAACAGATCAACGATGCTCTTAAGTCAGTATAATCCGCAGGTGTGTTCATCAAAACGATGATCGTTTAGCCATCATACAACGACACCACGGCTGCAGGAAAAAGCTCTTGCCAGTACGTTTTCGGCTCAAGTCTCTGACAGGACTGCCGAATAGGTTACGGAGGGCTCTTCAGCTTCCGGTCCAGCGCCATTTCAATCGCTATAAGCCGGGACGGATGTAGTTGAGGATGGCGGAAATGGTTGCATTGGACAAAGAGCTGACTGCCATGGAAGACGAACTGGACGAAGCCGCTGAAGAAATGGCGACAGACATCCAAGAAAGTATCGACAAGACCAAATCAAAGGTCAAAGAAGCAAATAGACCGCATTGACGCTCGGCTAGAGGAGATCGACGCGGAGTTCGATGCTAGGTTGGATGCAATTGACCAGCAAATCGACTCGGCGACAGAAAATTCGAAAGCTCGGTTCCAAAAGAGAAAAGCAGAGATACAAGAGGAATACTCTCACAGAAAAGCTCTTTTGAGCAAAGCAGCCAAGCTGGCAGGTGAGGCACTCGGCTAACGGGCCAACGAACCCGCCAAATTCTAAAGCGGGTTCGACACAGCCGTTTGCTGGAGTTACAAATCGAATTTATGGAAGAAAACAGTTTTCGAGAGCCACTTTCCACTTACGGTGATGCTCTGTCACGGTGGTGGAGCTCAGTAGATCATCCCGCGGCCCTTGCCGCGATCGTGTTTTGTGCGGCGGTTTTGGTTTTTCGTCGTGCACTGGCCATGGTGGTGGTTTCAGCGCTCAATGCATTGCTGTCAAACTTATCTTCCGAGATTGGTGAAGCGACGCGTGAACGCCTCGTTTCGGCTACTCAAGTACTTCTTGTAGCCCTATCGATTTTCCTTGTCTCTGAAGCTCTGGAACTTCCCGAGTTTACAGGTGGCCTCTTTAGGAGCGTTCTAGCGACCGCTGCCATAGTGGCTGTGTTTGCAACTTGGTATGAACTAGCGGGTAACTTTGTTTCAATCTTAAAAACAGGTGAGTTTCAGGATGTAACCCTTGAGGCCGACTGGACCACTAGAGTTACTCGCTTCGCCATTTTTATCTTTGGACTTACTGCGATATTGAAGGTCTGGAACGTCGACATTAGTGGAGCTCTTACTGGCGTCGGTGTTTTGGGCGCAGGGCTTGCGATCGCTGCACAGGACTTAGTACGGAATTTGATCGCGGGAATGACCAACCAAAGCGAGGCTCGATTTGTCACCGGAGACGCCATAGAAGTTGATGGCAAGTTTCTGGGGACGGTTAAAAAGATCGATCTGCGTTCCACACTCGTGGTTGGCTTCGACCAAGTGCCCCGCCATGTTCCGAATGCTGATCTGTCAAATTCTGTTGTTAAAAATTACTCAAGAATGCAGCACAGGCGTATCCTGATTTCAATTCCACTTGTTCTTTCGTCGTCCCGTGACCAAATTGAAAAAGTTAGACGTGATTTGAGTGAGTTCTTGAAGAACAGTGGGGCCTTCTCACTCGATGATGATGCTCCCAAGTACGTTAACGTATCGGGTATCAGCAACAGTTCCATCGACATTCAGTTCTATGCCTGGACGAAGTCTGGTACTTATTCAGACTATCTGGAAACAAGTGAACGCCTTGCCCTAGAAGTTTTAGAGACTGTCGCAAGGGCAGGCACCGCGCTAGCCTACCCCACCCAAACGATACATATGGCAGAGCACGCAGGAAAAAGCTGAAGCCAAACGAACTGGTGGCTAACGAGCCATTTTCATTTTGCAGAACACCTTCGTCTCTGCGCTCTTTGGTTCATTTAGTTCTTTCGCTACCTCATCCTCCAAAAATGCACGGGTGCTTATTTCAGTCATTTCATCCGCGTCCGAATTTGTTGGCGTCTGGACGTCGGAGTTGCCAGACTGGTCGGACAGTGGCCCCCAAACTGCGCGAAGTGCCCCAGCCGATTAAGCGATGTTGTATTTTGTATGCATAACGTGTTCAATTTGAGACAAGTTTACCAATAGGACTCAATTGTTTGGACCCAACTCGCGAAGACAATACAAAAGTGCCGATTTGGTTCCTCACGATGGTCACTATCGCTCTCGTGATTTGCGCTCTGTGGTTCGGGCGCGGGTTTCTCATTCCTCTTGCGGTAACGGGTCTTCTTTATATTCTCACCTCTGCGCTTGTTGATAAGATTCAGCACACCAGTTTGATTGGCTGGTCGCCACCCGGCTGGTTAGCTCAACTTCTGAGCACGGTTTTGATAGTCGGAGCGGTCGTTCTTCTGGGTCTTGTTGCCGCTTCATCAGCGGATGATGTTCAAGACGCGTTGCCAAGATACCGGGAGCGCTTCTCAATTTTGTCGGAACAACTGGAAGGTTTTCTCGGACCCAAGATCGTGATCGCAATCCAACAAGCCATGGAGCAAGCCGATGTAGGGCGTTGGTTTACTGCAGCAATGAGCGGAGTGGGCGGAGCACTTTCAATGCTTGGCCTTATAACGCTCTATTTGATCTTCTTGACTGCTGAACGACTAGCTTGGGCTACTAAATTGCCACTTTTGGCTTCTGGGGAGGAAGAGGCACATCGCGCCAAGAAAGTGCTTTCGAGAATTTCCAATGGCGTGAAGCAGTATATGTGGGTGAATGCAGTAACAAGTGCCATGAGCGGCGTTGTTGCATTCGCCATTTTTTCGTGGGTTGGCTTGGACTTTGCGCCACTACTTGCACTGACCGTGTTTGTAGCCGGCTTCATTCCAAACATTGGGGCGTTCATCGCAATTGCGCTGCCCTCTCTCGTTGCTCTGATCCAATTCGATACTATGAGGCCGTTTTTAATCGTGTTGATTGGCTATGGCCTTGCGGATCAGTTCATCGCCAATGTCATACAGCCGAAAATGCAAGGTCGCTCTCTGAACCTCAGCACGTTCATGGTAATGGTCGCTCTTACTTTCTGGGCCACTGTCTGGGGCGGGATCGGCGCGTTTTTAGCGATACCGATGACGGTAATCGTTATGGTTTTTTGTGCAGAAATCCCCGCAACACGGTGGATCGCAATAGTTCTGTCAGCGGATGGTCAATTACTGGAAGAGCAGACTGTTGCTTCAAAAAAGAATAATCAATCGGTGTTGTCGCATATAGGCCAATCCAAAAAACGCCAAGAGTTTGAAGAGGAAATTGAGCAACTTCGCGCAGACTTCGACAGTAGAGATAAATAGTCTACGCTTAACAGGGGCGCGACTATATCGATGAAGTTCTCTACCAGTGTCAAAACGGCGGCCAGGTTGTCAAATTTTTTAAGCCACCATTATTTGCCCCTGTAATCGATTGAACGTGGCTGCAGCGATGACGGCGAGTAATGGATCAGCAAACAGTGGTTGAACCGTGCATGCAAAGTGTTTGGAGGGTATCGCAGTCAAGCGTTTGGCTTTTGGTTCGGATCTCAATTCCAATCCCAAATTAGCAAAACTGTAGCGCTGCGAGAGTATACAGAACTTTGAATTTAAACTAATACTTACATCATTAAATAAGTTCTGGCCCGCAGCGATAGGAGAGATTGACATGGCTGATATTGCGAAATGGATGGATGATCTCAAGCAAACACGTGACGAGCTTCGTTTGCAACTTCATCTTGGTGCGAAAGAAGCAGAGGATGAATGGGAAAGCCTTATGCGTGACTGGGACTCGTTCTTGAGTAAGTCTCAGTTCGAAAAGTCCGAAGATGAAGTCGGAGAAGCGGCCCGCGAGCTGGGTCTGAAGATGAAGGCCGCCTACGAACGTATGAAGAAAGCAGTTTAGTCTGCGGAAACAAGCGAGGATCACTAAACGCGAAAAGTTTTGAAAAACTCAAACGTATGGCGTGGCTACGTCATTTTAATTGAGGTGTTCTGAGCGAGATAGTCTCAATCGCGTAGTGTCCTTGCAAAATTGCCATCTCGACGATTGTTCATTTCTTAACCGCAAGGGACAGGCGATCAGATCGCGCGCCGTCGTCTTGCGGTGGCACGCTATCAATCTGGCTTAGTGGTTTTGCTATGCTTGTTGCAGTGATTGGCCTATTTTTTGGGAACGTTGCCTGTTCTTCTGTCTGGGCGATAACTACGGGAAAGCGCTGGGCGGCGGAATCCTTGCTGTTTGAGCCTGGATCTTGCTGTCGTCCCGGTGCTTGTCGCGCCTCGAATGAGCGCTGAACGAGAACCGGAACCTGTCATTGAATTTCGCGATCTCGCAATGGACGATATCAAGGCGGCATAGTCGGAATGGCTGGGTGAGGCAAAGCATCTGGAAGAAAATGTGCGGCGTATTGCCTCCTATCCGTTTGGCGCTGTGGAATCGACTCTGCTTGGCCCGCTTTTTTCAACGACGGCGAAGTCTCTCTACAAGAAGGTGCAAACTACCAATCACAACAAAGGCGAAACTAGTCGGGACAAGGGAGCACCAATTCTGATACGTTTTGGTTGCTGCGACAGCCTTTTCGAAAGTTCGAAGGAACGTTCGAAATCAGCTTCAAACATCGCTTCTAGTTGTGATGCAGCACTATCATCAAAGTAAACCGCCATGGCTTCAAAGTTCAATCGAAACGACCGGTTATCCATGTTCATGGTTCCGACAACTGCAAGCGTATCGTCAACAAGTACGACCTTTTGATGCATGAAACCCGCATCATAGCGCATCACTTTGACTCCTACGTCGCGGATCTCGTCAAAGTATGCGAAGGCAGCCAACCAAGGAACGGTATGGTCTATGACCTCCGGGACCAATATACGCACATCTAGGCCGCGTAGCGCCGCTAGTTTAAGCGCGGTCAGAATATCGATATCTGGCACAAAATAAGGAGATGCAATCCACACTCGTTTCTTAGCTTCAGCGATGCAGGATATGAAGAACATGGCCCCTGTTTCCAGTTCGTCACCCGGACCAGTAGCGACCAAAAGTGATGTCATGTCAGCTTTATCTCGATCGGCATTCCAATTCAGGTCATCGATCAGTATTTCGTCTGTTGCCCAGTGCCAGTCTTCCACGAAAATCAACTGAAGCTGGGAAACTACTGGGCCAGTCATCTGAACATGTGTGTCGCGCCAATTACCAAAACGTGGATCGAGTCCTTTGTACTCGTCTCCGAAATTCAAACCACCCGTGAAGCCCACATGACCGTCGACAACTACTGTTTTGCGGTGATTGCGAAAATTGAGCTGAAAACGGTACTTCGGCCCCCTTGTCGACTTCGGATCGACGAACTCTACCCCTGCTGACTTTAAGCGCTGAAAATAGGTGGGAGGAAGCTTTTTGCTTCCTACAGCATCGACCATGAAGCGGACCGACACCCCTCGTTCAGCGGCATTGATCATGTGATCGCAAAGGGCTCGGCCAACGCCATCATCGTTGACGATATAGGATTGGACAAGCACGTATGATTTTGCAGTATCAATCGCCTTGAAAATCGCTGAGAACGTCTCCTCACCATCTATGAGAAGCTGAAAACCATTTCCGTCTACTCCGGGTAGTTCTGCGATCTTTTCAAAAAGTGTTGTGTCGTTCTTGGGTTTGGACTTAGGCCTATGTTGTTCGCGATAAGTCGCCACACCTTCAAGAACCTGTTCGCTTGAGGCACGACTTATTTCATAGCCACGATATTTGTGGTGTCCAAGAAACAGATAAAGCGGCACACCAAGGTAAGGTGCTGTTACAAGAAAGATTGCCCAACCGATCGCGCCTTGAGGAGTACGCGCCGTCTGGATAGCGCGCCACGCGAAAACAATCGCAATGACCTCTGACGCGATGAGTGCAATAATCAAAACCGTGCCGAGCATTTCATCGCCCATTCCATAGACAGGGGAAAGCCTGACTGAGTTACCCTCGGGCCAAAGCTATGTGAGTTTCCCATTCGTAACAACTTTTGGGCCCTCCGTCTGGTCTTGTCAGACGAACTTTTGTTGGGCGTGGCGGGGCAGTAAAGCCGCCGTTCGGATTTCGGAAGCTGTCGTTGGGGCAATCCTGGCTGACCGACTGCTCAGAGCCCAAAGCGGACCTTCGAACTCGACGCGGCAACAGGCAGAACTAAGCGCGAAACGGAAATCGCTCCACTGCTATCTAGCAGTAATGGTGTCTCAAAGTAAGCCTTTCGCGTACACGTTGAATGCTTCTGGTCGGTTGTCTCGTGGCTATAAACTCCACTGCTCAATGCCTTTTGCTAGCCAGAGAAGAGGGTCAGGTGCCTCCGCGCGACCGGAACTCTGATGGAGAGCACCCCTCCCACTTTGAGAAGGCCGTAGAAAAGTTCTGCCGGTGCGAAAAACCAATGCTTTGAGCGACCTCGTCAATTTCGCGGCCTTGCCGTAAAGCCTCTCGCGCGATGGCATGGCGCGGGCCATCGCGGAGGCGATCAAAACGGCTGCCCTCTTTTTTTAGGGCATCCTGGAGGGTTCTGAGCGGTTTGTCGAGAAGGTTAGCGACTTCGGTTTGCGCAAGAGGGCGCTGGTTGGTGCGCAATGACGCGTATTGCAAATGAGTTACGAGGTCGGACATCTCACAGGACGCATTGGGCACTTCGGGCGCCTCTGCCATGGCCAAAAGAAGGAGATCGGACAGGTCGGGCCTGGAGTGTTTGAGCGGCGTCCGCAAGAGGTGATCATCGAACTCAACTGTTCCGATATCACCCTCCGAAACCTGGCTCACGCCACTGAGAAATGTTGTGTGGTGAGCGCGCGCTCCGGGATAGCTCACCCGGATATGCGCGCTGCGTGTGCCCGTGCGCTGGGCGAGAAGGTTGCAGATCAGTCCGATTGTGTATTGCACATCGAGCGAGGCTTCCGGGCCCACGCCGAAGGGGTGAACGTACGTGAACCGACAACGATCCCTTCGCACTCGGAGGCCAACACTGACCCCGGGAACGATATAGGGAACCGTGTCGCGCAGAATGCAGAGGGCGGCCCAGATAGTCTCAGAATGAATGACGGCTTTGCCGAAAAGCCCCATATCCGCGAACTCTTGGTCCATACCTGCCCTCAGCATGATCCCGCCAAGATCATCGAGGTGGTCGATGCGGGCGAGGCCCTCTAGGTAGGTGCCGTCGGGCATCCAACGCTCCGCCTGATTCGGAACATCGAGCCCCGCTACCTCTGCGGAGAGACCTTTCCCCAGACCAAACATGGGATCAGACAGGCACTTAAACAAACCCAGCAACAGGCCCGCACGGACCTGTCTCGAGTCGTCGGGACGGCAAAACGATCGATCTTCCCGTGTGTTTGAAGACAATAGCTGGTTCCTTGGGCGCTAGTGTTGATTCTTAGACTAAGCGATTTGTGCCTACAACACTGCAGCAAAAAGAACTCGACGCGGCGCCTCCCGGACATGTCCTACGAAGAGCGCTGCCAAAAGGTAGCGGTTTCATTCTGGCTCGCGCTTCATGCCGCGCGACATGGAAGCAGTCTGACAAAACGAGGTGCGTCGCGCAGTTCAAATCAAAAGGAGGAGACAGCCGTGAAACTTTTTGAACTGACCAGGTTGCCCATGGCGCTCTTGGCAGGAACGCTCGCCCTGACTGCCGCGCCAGCTGTGGCCCAAGATGACTGGGATCGCTCGGTCTTGCCGGTCCCAATGACTGAGTTTGGTGGCCATATCGCGCTCCGCACCTCGGACTCGAGTCTCGATTTTCCGCGGCAGGTGTCCGCACCCGAGGGTGCGCCCAATGTTCTCTTGATCATGCCGGACGATGTGGGCTTTGGCGCGCCGACTGCCTTTGGTGGTCCCGTGCCAACCGAAGCCTATGATCGGCTTGCCGAGGATGGCCTCCTGTTCACCCGGATGCACACGACGGCACTTTGCTCTCCGACCCGATCGGCGCTGATTTCCGGGCGCAATCACCATTCCAACTCAACCGGCGTCATTATGGAGCTGGGCACTGGTTTCCCGGGCTACAACTCGCTGATGCCAAAAGAGAACGGCACCATTGCCGAGATCCTGAAAGGCAACGGGTACAACACCGCTTGGTATGGCAAGAACCACAACGTGCCGGACTGGCAGTCGAGCCAGGCCGGGCCGTTCGACCTGTGGCCGACGGGGCTTGGTTTCGAGCAGTTCTTTGGCTTCATCGGTGGCGACACAAGCCAGTTCACGCCCGCGATCTTTGACGGCACCAAGCCGATTGAGCCGCCGAACACCGATGATTACCACCTGGATGAGGACATGGCCGACCGGGCCATCAACTACATCCGGGAACAGCACGCGCTCGCACCGGAAAAGCCCTTCTTCGTCTACTACGCGCCGGGCACAAGTCACGCGCCGCACCACGCCCCGCAAGAGTGGATCGACAGGTTCAAAGGCCAGTTTGATCAGGGCTGGGACGCCGTACGCGAAGAGTCCTTCGCGCGTCAGAAAGAGCGCGGCATCATTCCACAGGATGCTGTGCTTACGCCGCGTCCGGAACAGCTTCGTGCCTGGGATTCGCTGAATGATCAGCAGAAAGAGCTCTATGCCCGCATGATGGAGGTCTATGCCGGGGCGCTGTCGCACATGGACTACCAGATCAACCGCATCATCGACGCGGTCGAGGAAACCGGCGAACTCGACAACACGTTGATTATCTACCTGATGGGTGACAACGGCGCGTCGGCTGAGGGCAGCCCGGATGGATTGCTAAACGAGATGACGTTCTTCAACAACATCCCCGTGCCCTTCGAGGACACGTATGCGCGCATCGATGAGCTGGGCGGACCGAATACGTTCGGCCACTTTCCCTCGGCCTGGGCGCACGCGATGAACACGCCGTTCCAATGGACAAAGCAGGTGGCCAGCCATTTTGGCGGGACCCGCAACGGCATGATCATCCGCTGGCCCGCTGGCATTGAAGCGCGGGGGGAGGTCCGTGATCAGTTCCACCACGTTATCGATATCATGCCGACAATCCTCGAAGCGGCTGGCCTGCCAGCACCGACCTCGATCAACGGGGTGGCCCAGTCCGAGATCGAGGGCACCAGCATGATGTATGCCTTCGATAACGCGGAGGCACCCTCAACCCGCCGGACCCAGTATTTCGAAATGCTGGGCAACCGCGCGATCTACAGTGACGGCTGGATGGCGACCACCACACCGCCGGAAGCCCCCTGGGTCAGCGTGGTAAAGCCGACCGATGTAATCACCGAGTGGGATTGGGAACTCTATAACGTTGCCGAGGACTTCACCCAGGCCAACAACCTTGCCGCGGAGAACCCCGAGAAACTGGCAGAGTTGCAGCTTCTGTTCTACGGCGAGGCAGCAAAATATGACGTGCTGCCGATTGTCAGCAGCAAGGTGGAGCGCATGGATGTCTCGCTGCGCCCCAGCCTGACGGCGGGTCGTACAGAGTTCACCTACTACGACAACATGACACGCATTCCCGAAGGCACCGCGCCCGACTTCAAAAACAAGTCGCACACCATCACGGCGCATATCGAGATCGCTGACGGGGACAATGACGGGATGCTCGTCACCCAGGGCGGCCGGTTCGGCGGCTGGGCGCTCTACGTGCTCGATGGCAAGCCGGTCTACACCTACAATGTTGCCAATCTTGAACGTTACAACATTGAGGGCGACCCTCTGTCGGCTGGCAAGCACACGATCCGCTACGAGTTCGAGTATGATGGCGGCGGCGTCGGCAAGGGCGGCATGGGCAAGCTTTTCGTTAACGATGAACTCGTTGGCGAGGGTCGGGTCGAGCGCACCATGGGCTTCCGAATCTCGCTCGATGAGACATTCGACATCGGCTCCGACGCGGGCGAACCCGTGAGCGAAAGCTACCACGTGCCCTTCGACTTCCCCGGCACGCTGGAGAAGGTCGAGGTCAAGTTGCGGTAACCGAGGTGTTCAGGTGTGGACAGGGGCATCAGCCCCTGTCTGCGCAACGAAGACATCAACAGCTATCCCTCAAATCGAATCTGGAGAACACTCTTCATGACAAGAAGAACCACCATATCCATCGCGATAATTCTGGCATTGTCGGTATCGGGATTGAGCCCGGCTTACGCTGAGGTCGAATACGAACCCATTCCAGAATTTCTCACAACGCCTGACGAGGTAGAATCGACGCGTCTCGGAACTCTGACGTTCAAAGACGGCTATCCGACGGGAGACACAGCCCAGAAGGTGCAGGATGAGCTCGACTACCTTCACGGGATTGAGACCTTCATGAACACGATCCAGGTCGTATCGATGCACGGCTTCTACAAAGGCTTTCTCGACATCGGCGTGCAGCACAACGAAGTGCTGCTGTTCGAAGAACTGATGGACGCGCATTCGCTCTTTCTCACGGCGAATGCCGACACACCCTATTTCCTGTCATTCATCGACCTGAACGATGGCCCCATGGTTGTCGAGACCCCGCCTAATGTGCTGGGCATCTTCGATGACATGTGGTTCCGTTGGGTCATCGATTTCGGCTTCCCCGGCCCTGACCGCGGTGAAGGCGGCCGGTATTTGCTGGTGCCCCCGGGATATGACGGCGTACTGCCCGAAGGCGGCTACTATGTGGCCCATTCCCGCACGAACCGGGTCTTCATGCTGGGGCGTGCGTTCCTTGAGGACAATGACCCAAAGCCACCGATGGACACGGTCAAAGAATACACCAAGATCTACCCCTATGTTCCGGGTGGAACGGGCACGAGCATCGGGTCATTTCTGTTGGGCGAAGCGCCAATCGCCGGTGTAACCACGGAACATCCTTCTCCTCGGTTCGTCAACGGCACTGGCGTGTCGTTCAACACCATCCCACCGAACGATTTCACCCATTACGAGTGGCTTCACGAAGTGATCCAGATGGAACCTGCCTCTTCGTTTGATGTCGAGCTTGCAGGGCAAGCAGCTGCAATTGGCATCGTGAAGGGTGAAGAGTTCAATCCGGATGAGCGGATGAGACGGATCCTTGATGAGGCAGTCGCGGTCGGCAACGCCGGGGCCCGTACCCTTGGCATGGGCGCACATCCCAGGGACCATTTCCGATACTACGATGAGGACTCGGCCTGGTGGGCAAGTCTTTGGGCAGGTGGCTATGACTTCATGAACCCGCCGGGTGTGGTCGAAGACGGAGAGATCAAGCCGTTGGAGGACAAAGGCGCGCGCAAGTATCATTCGCGGACGTCGTGGTTCTACACCGCTACTGGCGTGACACCGGCGATGATCATGCGGCTCGAAAACATCGGCTCGCAGTACCTGATTGCCAATGTCGATTCCGATGGTAACCCGTTCGACGGCGCCAAGACCTACAAGCTGGATCTACCGCCGGACATTCCCGCGGCGCGCTTCTGGTCGATGACGGTCTACGACAACCAATCACGCGGGATGCTGCAGACATCGCAGCGCTATCCGCGTGCGGGCAGTCAGACCTACCCGAGCCCGGCAGCCGTGGAAAACGAGGACGGTTCGACAACCATTTGGTTCGCGCCGGAACAGCCGGAAGGTGTGGAGCGGGGCAACTGGATCGAGACCGATCCGAAAAAGGGCTGGTTCACCTTCTTGCGCCTCTACTTCCCCGAGAAGGCGTTCTTCGACAAGTCCTGGCGGCCCGGTGAGTTCGAGCTGGTAAGCGGCGACTGATCGCCGTCAGGCGGGGGCGGCGTCCTGCGCCCCTGCTGCTCTTTTAACATGCAAGGTCAACTCTGATGTTAGTCAATCAACCATGCCGTCACTCAAAGTCGCAGCTGTTTTCTTTAAGTCCGAGCCTAAGGGGCGCATGCTGAGTTCAATGATGGATCCTATCGGTTGCCGAGTATTCACCGTGTCGAGACCGTCGATGTCTCCGTGAAATGAACCCGGCTTGGATACGATTGGGGCGTTCGATTTACTCCCGATCACAACGCAAACGGTAAGTTTATCAAAGACGTCGCGTTCACTGGCTTCAAAATTTCAAAGGGAGAGAACCAATGTCCAACCTTGTCATCATACTTTTTGAAGGCCGTCATGCCGCGGACGAGGCGCTACTTCGCGTCGCGAAAATGTCGAAGGAATGGGAGGCCGACATTAATGAGTTCATAGTGATTACGCGGAATGAAGCTGGCGACATCCGGATCAAGAACTCTGACACGCTCACCGCGACTGGTATGCTCGGCGGAGGTGCGATGGGTAGCCTGACAGGCGTAATGATTGGTGCGCTGGCAGGCAATCCGGCGGCTGGCCTGCTACTTGGGGCGGCTGCTGGAACCGGGATGGGAACACTGGCCGGAGCCCTCGATCAGGCCGATGACGAAGACCGTCTGGCGGCTATGCTCGGTTCCAAACTGAAGCCAGATACCTCTGCGCTTGCAATGATCGGCTGGACCAGCCGTCCGACAAAGCTGCTCAACGAACTCGAGGGCCTCAAGGGCGAAGTGATCGAAACATCCTTATCGGTCAGTGATGAAAAAGAGCTGCGCGCCGCATTGAGTACGCAAGCCTAGCCATAGGCTAATTGACCGTCGATCGTGCGGATCGGCCACACTGATCCGCATAAAATCTGTAACCGCTCGAACTGTCCGCCATACTTTGCTGAAGGTCCGGTGGTCGACACAAGAGGTTGGGGCTGCTGGAGAAAATCGAAATGAGTGGATTGGATATTTTTGCGTGGATCGTGCTGATTGTGTTGATCCTCACATTTCTGGTCGGGTTCATTTACCTGGCCATGTTGCCAGGCAAAATCGCCACAGAGCGCAGTCATCCACAACGGGACGCGATCAATGTCGCAGGTTGGGTCGGAGCTCTGACTTTTGGGGTTTTCTGGCCGCTCGCTTTGATATGGGCTTTCACAAGGTCGCCATTGTCAAAACAGATTGAATCGAGCGGGGGCAGACGTGCGGATTCAGGAGAGACCGCATGATTGTCTTTCTAACCCTAGCTTATGTCGCGGTTTTGTTCGTTCTCGTAAAGATGAAGGTTCTACCCAACACCAAGGCCACATGGCTTTCAACGATTGTGTGGATGGTCGTGCTGTTGATCTTTCTTTTCATTCCAATGCAGTGGGGCGCTCCTTCAGGACCGATAAAGGTCCTAACACGCGCCACCCAGATTGTTCCGAATGTTGCGGGACAGGTGATCGAAGTTGCAGCGAAACCAAACGTTCCGCTGGAAGAAGGTGAAGTACTTTTTCGCCTCGATCCGGAGCCCTTCGAGATAGCCGCTCGACAGGCGGAAGCCACCCTGGCGCGGGTTGAGGCACAGGTTCGTCAGGACCAAGATGCGCTTGCCTCAGCACAAGCCCAATTACGTCAGGCTCTTGCGCAACGGGACCTCGCAAAACTACGTTTTGAAGATGACAGCAGGTTGGCCGTCAGCGGTACGATCTCTCAAAGCCGACTCGAATCAACAGAAGCCAGCCTGGAAGCTGCGGAAGGCGCTGTAGATCAAGCTCGATCTGCCGTGTCACGTGCCGAGGTGGAAATCAGTGCCCTCACAGATGACGGTGAAGTCGCGAAACTGGCTGAGGCCAGAGCGTCCCTTAACCAGGCTGAATGGAATCTTGAACAGACGATTATCCGTGCGCCATCAGAGGGATACCTGACCAATCTCGCGATTACTGAAGGTCAGCGCGTGGTTACGTTTCCCTTTGCTCCAGCGGGAGTGTTTGTCGACACAGCCGAAAAAGTTGTGATCGCCGAAGTCCATCAGATTTATCTCCGCCACATCGAAGTGGGTCAGCCTGTCGAAGTGGCTTTCAAAACAATGCCAGGTGTGTTGATAACAGGTACCGTCGAAACCGTGCTCGACATTGCCTCGCAAGGGCAAGCGCAGGTGACCGGTACGGTGTATCAGGCAGGTCAGATCGCGAGCGAACCGTTCATTGTAAGGATAGTTCTCGACGATCCAAACATCCTAGATGAGATCCCGCCTGGTGCCGCCGGAATCGCGGCGATTTACACAGAAAGCGCGTCCGCCACACATGTTATTCGTAAGGTCATCATTCGGATGAACTCAATCTTGAACTACATCCGCCCGGACATTTAGAAGTTCAATAGTTGCGAAGCTTACTTGCTACTTGGCTTAAACAAACACTTTAAGCGGAGATTTCTAGACTGTGGTTTGGTGATCCACTTTGGACCACTGAGAGGCATTTGAATGATTTTCGTAATGTCGGCTTTGTCCGCGACCCGGTCATAGTCGTGTTTTCTGCAAGTGTCTGCTCCTGGGTCAAAGCAGCCGTTGACGCTGTGACCTGTTTGTAGGTCCAGAGCCTAGAACGATCCGTTTGCCCTATTTCGGAGACCCTGTTAGGAAGTCCGGTCTTGCCAACCCAATGCATCCTGAGCGTCAGGCAACCCGCCTGACCACCAACCCGCCTCCACGGGTGGTCGCCGGTAGATCAATCGATCTGACGGGATGCGCATCAATCGATGAAAAGGAAATCAACTATGACAGACTTGAATAAAGCGCTCGGCTGGAGCGAACCGATCACTTGGGGTCAGGACCGTCCCGCCGACGCCATACCCAACGACATCAAACCCGGTATGTGGGTGCAGTCGGACATGATCGTGCGGCCAATTATGACCCACTGGCTAACCGAGCCCGGAAACCAATATCCAGCGCCGTATGTAATTGACTTAATGTGGGAGGTGATCGACGGCGAGAGCTTCAAGCTAGAAGTGGCCGAGCCTTACGCCACTCACCGGGTCGCCTCGTACTACCGCATCTGGGCCGGTGAACTTCCCAGCGAAACCGAAAACAAGACTGAAGCACCGAGTGATGAAGAAGAGTTGCTTTCGAGATTGCTTGAGACTTACGACGAAAAGGAGAAAGCAAATGCAGCTGCCTGATAGCGAACGAGAGATCATCGACCCGCCGCAGGCTGAACAGGATGCCGTGATTGCAGCCTTTGTCGAACAGAACCCAACGGACTTGCAGCGCAGGCGCGACGAACTTGCCGCCATCCAGCAAATCCACCGAGCGGCACACGCCTACAATAAGGCCTGCTATGCGGTCGGAAGTGGCGCTGAGATCGACGATGACCCCCGAGTTGTAAGTGAACGACAGTGGCGGGTATCGCTGAAGTTAGCTGCGACTTTCATCCGGTGCGAAGGTCGGATGTCGCCTGCTCAGGTCCGACACGAGTGGGCGATTGAAATGTCGCGTGGGGATACACTCCACTATCTGCCGACCGACGTGCTGGTTCCATTCGAAGACTTGCCCGCCCAAAAGCAACTGGAAGAGCAGGCCGGTGTTCAGGCGATGCGAGTAGCAATGTCGCCCCCTTTGATTGTTGAGGATCACACCCAGTTGACGGACGCTCAACTGTTGCATCTGGTCCACAGCGCCGACGACCAGATCGCGAGTATCGAACTGGCCCGAAGAAGAGCGCTTCGATCCATTGGTCAAATGGAAGCGAACTGAGAGATCGGGGTGGGAATGGGGTGGGAACAGTCCACACACTTCCGAGACACGATCTTCTAAGTTATTGAAAAGATGGTGCTGCTGGAGAGAATTGAACTCTCGACCTCTCCCTTACCAAGGGAGTGCTCTACCTCTGAGCTACAGCAGCGCTGTGGGCGGGTGATTAGACTCAAACGAAACGCTACGCAAGGGTGTCTGGACGGTTTTTTTCGCCTCCTGTAGAGAAAGGTCATGGCAGACAACAAATCACCCAAAAAACGCGGCAATTCCGGGGACGCGCGGGAAGAGCGACTGAAAGCGGCGCTCAAGGCGAATATGGCGCGGCGCAAGGCGCAGGCCAAGGCGCGTGCGGCATCCGATGACAAGGCCGACAAGGAAGAGGGATAAGAGCAGATGGATTCGATTCTGGTGACGGGCAACGGCCCTCTCAATGGTCAGATACCGATTGCGGGGGCCAAAAACGCGTGTCTGACGCTGATGCCCGCAACCTTGCTGAGCGAAGAACCGCTTACGCTGACCAACGCACCGCGGTTGAGCGACATCAAGACCATGACCACGCTGCTGCAGTCGCTGGGGGCCGAGGTGTCCGCGCTGCAGGACGGTCAGGTGATCGCGATGTCCAGTCACACCCTGACCAGTCATGTCGCCGACTACGATATCGTGCGTAAGATGCGCGCCTCGAACCTAGTGCTTGGCCCGTTGCTGGCCCGCTTTGGCGAGGCGGTCGTGTCGCTGCCCGGCGGCTGCGCGATCGGTGCGCGGCCCATGGATCTGCACGTTGAAGGGCTAGAAGCGCTGGGCGCCGAGATCGCGCTGAAAGACGGTTACCTGCACGCCAGCGCGCCGGGCGGCCTGAAGGGCGCCGTGCACGAGATGCGCTTCGCCTCGGTCGGGGCGACTGAAAACATCGTCATGGCCGCGACGCTGGCCAAGGGCACCACGGTCCTGAAAAACGCAGCCCGAGAGCCTGAAATCGTCGATCTGGTCGAATGCCTGCGCAAGATGGGCGCGCAAATCTCGGGTGAGGGCACGTCGACCATCGAAATTCAGGGTGTCGACCGGCTGCATGGCGCGACGCATCAGGTGGTGACCGACCGGATTGAACTGGGCACCTACATGTTGGCCCCCGCGATCTGCGGTGGCGAGGTTGAGTTGCTGGGCGGCCGGATGTCTCTGGTCGAATCCTTCGCGGCCAAGCTGGATGCGGCCGGCATCAACGTGAGTGAGACCGAAAAGGGCTTGAAGGTCGCGCGCAAGAATGGCCGCGTCAGCGCCGTGGACGTTGTCACGGAACCTTTCCCGGGCTTTCCCACCGACCTGCAGGCGCAGATGATGGCGCTGATGTGCACGGCCGAAGGTACCTCTGTCCTGGAAGAGCGGATTTTCGAGAACCGTTTCATGCACGCCCCCGAACTGGTCCGCATGGGCGCGCATATCGAGGTGCATGGCGGCACGGCGACCGTCACTGGTGTTGAAAAGCTCAAAGGGGCGCCGGTCATGGCGACGGACCTGCGGGCCTCGGTGTCGCTGATCCTTGCCGGAATGGCGGCGGAAGGCGAAACAACGGTCAGCCGGGTCTATCATCTGGACCGCGGATATGAACATGTGGTGCGCAAGCTGGAAGGCGTGGGCGCAAAGATTGAACGGATCAAGGGCGAATGACAGACGCAAGTTTCGAAGACGGGCGCGAGGCGCCGCTGAATCTGGGGGCCGAGGACGGCGATGACTTGCAGGTGATCTCGACCCTTGCACAGGACGCGGTTTTCCCTGCGACCGAGATGAAATGGCAACCTTCGCAGCGCCGCTTTGGCCTGCTGCTCAACCGCTTCCGCTGGGAAGACAAGGACGCAGCCGACCGCCGGGGCCGCCCGTTTGAGCGCGTGCAATCCGTGCTGGTTTTCGACTCGGTCCTGTCTGTTGCCAGCCAGGGTGTCGACCGCAGCGAAAAGGATACGGTGATGTCACTGCTGTCGGTCGATTTTGAACCGGGCGAAGAAGGCGCGGGTCAGGTGTTGCTGACGCTGGCCGGGGACGGTGCGATTCGGCTGACGGTCGAGGCGCTGGATGCCACGCTCAAGGACGTCACGCGCCCTTACCGGGCCCCGTCCGGGCATGCCCCGCACCATCCCGAATAGATGCAGAACAAGCGCGGCATATCTCAGGCGTTTTCCGCCGCGCCTGAAGGTGTCATTCTGCGCCGCGCTACCGTTTTCGACGTGTTCGACATCAGCCGGGTTCTGATCCGGTCGATCACCCAGCTTTGCACGGCAGATCATCAGAACGACCCCCGGGCCATCGCGCAATGGACGGAAAACAAGGACCCGGCCACGATCCGGGGCTGGATCAAACCCGGTTCGCAGATCTGGCTGGCCGAGCGGGCCGGGCAGTTGGCTGCTGTCGGCGGTTTGTTTGAAACCGGAGAGATCACTCTGCTTTACATCGATCCGGATCATACCGGCTGTGGTCTTGGTTCGGCATTGTTGAACCGCATGGAACAGGAACTGATCGCTGCGGGATGTTCCGATGCCCGACTTGAGGCAACGCAAACCGCGCAAGATTTCTATCTGCGCCGCGGCTGGCAGGCCACCGGGCAGTGTTGCGACCGCATGGATCTGTCCTGCTTTGCCATGCGCAAATCGCTGCACCCAGGCGACTGAGGGTTGAGGCCCGCCCCTCCCGGCGATATGTCCCGCGTCAAACGTCCGGAGTGCCAGATCATGCCCGTTTTCCTCGATACGACCGCGCCCGACTTCGAAAGCGCCTTTCAGACACTGTTGTCCGCCAAACGCGAGGACAGTCCGGATGTGGATGCGGTGGTTGCGCAGATCATCGACGATGTGCGCACCCGGGGCGATGCGGCGGTGATCGAGCTGACCTCAAGGTTTGACCGGCTGGACCTGACACCGGAAACCATGGCCTTTTCTGCGGCTGAAATCTCAGCAGCGGTTGCACAGGTTTCGGCCGACGACCGCGCGGCGCTGGAACTGGCGGCGGATCGCATCCGTGCCTATCACGAAAAACAGCTGCCGCAGGACGAAAATTGGACTGATGAGGCCGGGGCGACGCTGGGCTGGCGCTGGACAGCGGTTTCGGCAGCAGGGCTCTATGTGCCGGGCGGGCTTGCGTCCTATCCCTCTTCCGTTCTGATGAACGCCATCCCCGCCAAGGTCGCCGGGGTTGAACGTCTGGCCATCGTGGTGCCGACACCGGACGGGCAGGTGAACCCGCTGGTCCTGCTGGCCGCACAACTATCCGGTGTGGACGAGGTGTATCGCATCGGCGGTGCACAGGCGATTGCCGCGTTGGCCTACGGGACAAAGACCATCGCGCCCGTGGACAAGATCACCGGTCCGGGCAATGCTTTTGTCGCGGCGGCCAAGCGCCGGGTCTTTGGCAAGGTCGGCATCGACATGATCGCGGGCCCGTCCGAGATTCTGGTGATCGCCGACAAGGACAATGACCCCGACTGGATCGCGCTGGACCTCCTCAGCCAGGCCGAACATGACGAAAGCGCGCAGTCGATCCTTATCACTGACGACGCCGCATTCGGGCAGGCGGTCGCGCAGGCGGTCGAAAAGCGCCTCCAGACCTTGCAGCGCCGCGCGATTGCCGGGGCCAGTTGGCGCGATTTCGGTGCCGTCATTACCGTCCGCGATCTGGAACAGGCCGCCGCGCTGTCAAATCGCATCGCACCCGAACATCTTGAGCTTTGCGTGGCCGACCCGGTGGCGCTGAGCGCCAAAACCGTTCACGCGGGTGCCATTTTCCTTGGCCAATACACGCCCGAGGCCATAGGCGATTATGTCGGCGGCCCCAACCACGTGCTGCCGACTGCGCGTTCCGCCCGGTTTTCCTCGGGTCTCAGTGTGATGGATTTCCTCAAGCGCACCACGCTCAGCCACATGACGCCCGAAGCCCTGCGCGTGATCGGACCCGCCGCCGAGCAATTGGCCACATCGGAAAGCCTTGAGGCGCACGGGCTGTCCGTCACGGCCCGCCTCAGGCGGCTGAACGGGTAAAGCTATGGCCTGCGGGCCACAGCCGACCCGACCCTGGCCGGGGACGGGTTTCGGGGCGCTCGATTGACCGCTAAACCGTTCACCGACCAGCAAGGATCAGTCTATTGGAACGTGTGGCGACCCTGTGGATCGGAGAACGGTTCAGCTTTCTGGAACATTTGTGCCTGAAATCCTTCGCCGACGTGGATCAGACGCCGATCGTCTACCATTACGGCGATCTGCGGGACATTCCGGACTATATTGAAGCCCGCGACGCGCGTGAGATATTCGACACTCCCGAGATTATCCGCGACCCTGTCACCCGGTCGGCGGCCGTGCATGCCGATCTGTTCCGACTGAAACTGCTGGAGCAGACAGATTACATCTGGGCTGACACCGACGCCTACGCCCTGCGCCCGTTTGAAACCGAAAACGGCTACCTGTTCCCCAAGGCCAACCGCAAAACCCGCCGCATCATGAATGGCGTGCTGGCCTTGCCCGGCGACAGCCCGGCCTTGCGGAACATGTGCGATTTCGCTTTCGACAGCGATCTGGTTCCGCCCTGGTGGAGCGATCAGAAAAAGACCAACTACCTGGAACTCTACGGCAAATCCACGCATTGGAGCCTGCCCATCTTCAGCTTCGGCCCGCCCATGCTGTTCCACTACATCTTCCAAACACCCGAACACGAGATGAGCGTTCCCCGTACGCTGCTCTACCCGATCCCGCTGCGCCACCGGTCGCTGTGGAATGAGCCGGACCTGTCCAAACTGGACACCCTGAACTGGCAGCATCAGATGTCGGTCCATTTCTTTGGGTCGTGGTTCCGCAGGATCTTCTCGGGGCGCCCGATCAATCCGGGATCACTGGTCGACACGCTGCTGCGCAAGCACGGAATCGACCCCTCGGACCACCCTTTGTGACAGGGCCCGCGGCATCCGAACCCACGCATTGCCCATTCAGAACTCTTACGATAAGTCTGGCCAGACCTGAACGGACCAAATGATCAATGACCCGTATTTCGCATATCGAACTGGACGACCGAAACCTGCCTCCGCCGACCCCCGAGATCGAGCAGGAGCGTAAGGTCGCGATCTATGATCTGCTTGAAGAGAACACCTTCACGCTGCCCCAGCGCGACGGTCGCACCGTGCCTGACGGCCCGTATCACCTGCAATTGTCGATCCGCGACAAACGGCTGGTCTTCGACATCGAAACCGAGACCAGCGAAAAGGCGGCCGAGTTTCACCTGTCGCTGGGTCCGTTCCGGCAAGTGGTCAAGGATTACTTCCAGATCTGCGAAAGCTATTTCGATGCCGTGAAGACCCTGCCGCCCAGCCAGATCGAAACCATCGACATGGCCCGGCGCGGTATCCACAACGAAGGCAGCCGCGTGCTGCAGGAACGGCTGGAAGGGAAGGCCGACATCGATACCGATACCGCCCGCCGCCTGTTCACGCTGATCTGCGTGTTGCATTTCGGAGGCTGACGCGTGAAGCCGTTGCCGCAGTCGGTCCTGTTTTGTTGCGACCACAACGCGGTCCGGTCTCCCATGGCCGAAGGGATCATGAAAAAGTTCTATGGCACCGGCACCTATGTTCAGTCTGCCGGCGTGCATAACGATCTGGAAATCGACGGGTTCTGCATTGCCGCCTGTCAGGAGATCGATGTCGAACTGTCGCGCCACCGCTCTCGGTCGTTCGACGAGATGGAAGAATGGGGCGATGACCTCAGTTCCTTCGATCTGGTGGTGGCGTTGTCGCCTGCCAGTCAACGCAAGGCGCTGGAACTGACCCGTGTTTTTCACCTCGATGTCGATTATTGGCCAATAATGGACCCTACCGGACTGGGCGAGACACGCGAACAAAATCTACATCACTACCGTCAGACCCGCGATCAGATCATTCAGCATCTGAAAGATCGCTGGGGCGAACCAACGGAGAGATCATGAACGCGACCGTCAAAACCTATTTCGAAGCCTTCAACGCCGGTGACGTGGACGGCATGCTGGCCTGTTTGTCCGATGATGTGGCCCATCACGTGAACGAAGGCCAGATCCGTGTCGGCAAGGAAAAATTTGCAGCCTTCTGTGCTCATATGAACCGCTGCTACCGCGAGAACCTGACCGATATCGTGGTTTTCGAGGCCGAGGGTGGCACCCGCGCCGCCGCCGAGTTCATCGTCAACGGCACCTATCTGGAAACGGATGAAGGGTTGCCGCGAGCCAACGGCCAGACCTACCGCCTGCCCGCAGGGTCCTTCTTTGACCTCAAGGACGGCAAAATCACCCGGGTTACCACCTTCTACAATCTTGCCGACTGGACCCGTCAGGTCGCAAATGCCTGAGGTGAGCGAGGTCCGCACCCTGACCGGCGCGGCACTGGAGGCCGCGCTGGATGATGTGGCGCGCCTTCGGATCCAGGTGTTCCGCGCCTGGCCCTATCTCTATGACGGTGATCTGGATTACGAACGAAAGTATCTGCAATCCTACCGCGACAGCGACCGCGCCATAATGGTCGGCGCCTTCGACGGCGACCGCCTGATCGGCGCATCGACCGGCGCACCGCTGACCGACCACGCCGACGATTTCGCGGCGGCGTTCGACGGAACCGGGCTGGATCTGGGTGACATCTTCTATTGTGCGGAATCCGTGTTGTTACCCGACTATCGCGGGCAGGGCGTTGGCCACAAGTTCTTCGACCTGCGCGAAGCCCACGCCCGCAGCCACGGGTTTTCTAAATGCGCGTTCTGCGGCGTCCAGCGTCCTGCCGACCACCCGATGCGCCCCGAAACATACCGGCCGCTCGACGCCTTCTGGCACGCGCGCGGATACGCACCGCTTCCCGGCGTCATCGCGCAGTTTTCGTGGAAGGATATCGGGGAAAAGGGCGAGACCCAGAAGCCTTTGCAATTCTGGATCAGGGATTTGTAGGCCGTTTTGGTCGCTTGCCGACAAAACAGCCATTCATCGTGTCAACGCGGTGAGTGAGCAGTTGTTCAGGCTGAGCTTACTCGTCCAAATCGCCGCTATGCCTTCGAGGAAGGCAGCCAGTGTCTCATTTGCCACGCCGCGCCAGCTCATGAGGCCGAACCCGGCATCCAGTGGGTTCTTTTCGGGATGGCCGACACCTAAGTACAGCGCGCTATGGCGGGGTCGGGTGATCTGACCGCTAATCGTTGCCTTCCTGTCTCGGCTCTAAGTGGTTGCGTAGTTCGACAATTCGAAGGAATTGCGCTGTACAGTCCGCCACCTCCGCATCTAATGTCCCAGCAACTTTGAACCGGGGACACATCGATGAAAGTCGCAACTGCCGCATACGATCTCGACTGGCTCGCCAGTTGGAGCCAGTACGAGGACAAGCTGGACCGCTGGGTCGCCGAGGCCACTGGGCAGGGCGCCGACCTGCTGGTCTTTCCCGAATACGGCGCGATGGAATTGTCGACGCTGGACGGGGCCGGGGTGGCCGGTGATCTGGAACGCTCGATCCAGGCGGTGTCCGGGCGGATGGAAGACGTACAAAACCTGCACACCCGCCTCGCGCAGACGTACAAAACATACATTCTGGGTGCATCGGCCCCGGTGATTGACGGTTCGGGCCGCCCCGTGAACCGGGCCGTTTTCTATGCGCCGGACGGTGGTGTCGCGCATCAGGACAAGCAAATCATGACCCGGTTCGAGCGTGAGATCTGGGACATTGCCCCCGGTGGTCCGCTCAGGCTTTTCGACACCGCACTTGGCAAAATCGGTATCCTCATTTGCTATGACAGCGAGTTTCCCCTGCTGGGTCGCGCCCTGAACGAAGCCGATCTTATCCTGGTGCCATCCTGCACCGAGGCGTTGTCAGGATATTGGCGCGTTCGCATCGGTGCGATGTCAAGAGCGTTGGAAAATCAATGTGTTACGGTTATGTCGTCGCTGGTTGGGCGTAACGATTGGTCCGAGGCGGTAGACATGAACACCGGCACAGGTGGCATATTCGGCCCGCCCGACAAGGGCTTTCCCCAGACCGGAGTGCTGGCCGAAGGCACCCTGAACCAACCGGGTTGGACCTATGCGGATATCGATCTGTCCGCCATTGCCGAGGTTCGCGCCGATGGCCATGTTCTGAACAGAACCCACTGGGACGAACAGCCACCCCGCGCCGAATCGGTCACAATATCCAGCCTTTAGATGATTCCGCCCTTGAAATAAGGCCGAAATAGGCTCATTTAAGCGCACATCCCTGTAGATTCTGCAGGTGCAACGTAATGATGGAGACAACATGGCCAAGGAAGATACGCTCGAATTTCCCGGTGTCGTGAAGGAACTCCTGCCTAATGCGACGTTTCGGGTCGAGCTGGAAAACGGCCATGAAATCATCGCACATACGGCAGGGAAGATGCGCAAGAACCGCATCCGTGTTCTAGCCGGCGACAAGGTTCAGGTCGAGATGACCCCTTATGATCTGACCAAGGGTCGGATCAACTACCGCTTCAAATAACGCCTGCCGCAATGGCGTTTATTCTCGGATCGGGCAGCCCAAGACGGCTGGACCTGTTGGCCCAGCTTGGCGTGCAGCCCGATGCCATCCGCGCGCCCGATATCGACGAAACGCCCCTGAAGGGCGAATTGCCGATTCCCTATTGCAGCCGCATCACTCGCGCAAAAGTGCAGGCAGTTCAATCGGATAGCGATGACGTCACCCTGTGCGCGGACACCACCGTGGCGCTGGGCCGCCGCATTCTGGGCAAACCCGAGGATGTGGGGCAGGCGGCTGAATTTCTGCACGCCCTGTCCGGTCGGCGCCATCGCGTGATCACCTCGGTCGCCGTGCGGCGCGGAGAGCGGATCCTGCAGCGTGACGTGGTTTCCCAAGTCAAGGTCAAGCGTTTGTCTGACATTGAAATCAACGCCTATCTGGCGACCGGAGACTGGAAGGGCAAAGCTGGCGCTTACGCCATTCAGGGTCCTGCCGGGGCGTTCATCCCGTGGATTTCCGGCTCTTTCACCGGTATCGTCGGCCTGCCCCTTTCCGAAACCGCCGCTCTTTTGCAAGGCATCGGCTATCCCCTGTATCGTGAGGTATCATGAAGGGTCGTACCATCGTTCTGGATCACATCGACGACCGCGAGGCTGCCGCACTGATGGTAGACGGCAAGCTGGACGATTTCCTGATTGCCGCAGACGCCCCCGTGCCGGGTACGATTTACCGCGCACGTGCCGACCGCCCGGTCAAAGGGCAGGGCGGAATGTTCCTGACCACGCCCGACGGCCCCGCGTTTCTGCGTCAGGTCAAAGGTCTGGCCCCCGGCACATCGATGCTGGTGCAGGTCACAGGGTATGCGGAACCGGGTAAGGCGCTGCCGGTTACGGACCGCGTCCTGTTCAAAAGCCGCTATGCGATCATCACGCCCGATGCGCCGGGCTTGAACATCTCGCGCTCGATCCGGGACGAGGATGAGCGCGATCGGCTTCTGGAGATCGCGCATGAAAGCATGGACGGCAGTGACTACGGCCTCATCCTGCGCTCGTGTTGCCAGGGCGAGAACGCCAACGAAATCGCCGCAGACATCAGCGCCATGCTGGCCAATGCCGACCAGGTCATGAACGACCCCGGGACCGAGCCGGAGTTGCTGCTGGAAGGCGACAGCCCACACGTTCTGGCATGGCGCGACTGGACTGATCCGGCCGAGGTTGTAACCCAGTCCGGAAGCTTCGAAACCCATGGTGTGCTTGACGCGCTGGATGTAGCGCGCGGTATTTCCGAACCACTTCCCGGTGGTGGTCATCTTTACATTCAACCGACACGCGCGTTGGTGGCGGTGGATGTGAATACCGGGGCCGACACGTCGCTTGCAGCCGGAACAAAAGCCAATTTCGCCTGTGCCAAGACACTGGCGCGCGCATTGCGCGTGCGCGGTCTGGGTGGGCAGATCACGCTGGATCTCGCCCCCATGCCCAAGAAGGATCGCAGAGGCTTCGAAGGGGCTCTGCGCGCTGCATTCAAAGCCGACGGCATCGAGACCACTCTGGCGGGCTGGACGCCTCTGGGCCACTATGAGTTGCAACGCAAACGCGGACGCATTCCCCTGTCCGAGGTGCTGAAATGAGCTGTCCGATCTGTGGTGAAGACACCGTGACCAGGTTCCGTCCCTTCTGTTCAAAGCGCTGTGCCGACATCGATCTGGCCAAGTGGCTGAACGGCTCCTATGCGGTCGCTTCCCAGCGGGAAGAGGACGAAGAGGCAGATGTCTCCGGGGAGAATTCCGAGCCGCCAAGGCCGCATTGAAAAAATCTCAAAAAGCCTCTGGACACTGCGTGGTGCAAGTCATAGAAGGCCTCCACCCAACGACGAAAGTCGTTCCCGTGCCCGGGTAGCTCAGGGGTAGAGCAGTGGATTGAAAATCCTCGTGTCGGTGGTTCGATTCCGCCCCCGGGCACCACTTTTCTTCAAGAAAAGCAATGTGTTGACGGAGTAGCCGTTTTTGCACCTCATTGGTTGATTGCCCGGGACTGCACCGGGACTGCAACAAGGTTATTCAGTGACCGGCTCTATGTCCATTGGAGTCTGGCGCTTCTTTGCCTCACAGTTTTCTTTTAACCGTTGCCTGAGTGAAGGCTACGCCTTCCTGGAACATCGCTGATTAGCATCTCGGGAACCATGGACAACATTCTTGTTGCTGCAACGAGAATCCTGCTTATGTGAACACGAGAACCACATCAGGGGCAGTTTCATGACGACCAAATTCTGGAGCTTGAAAAAGTCGAAACTCTGACTTCGGATTCGAGCCAGCCAGCCAATTTAGCTTTCCCGTATTGCCAAAAGGAAAGCTAAGATGAAAACTCCTCACTCACACAATGATCGTTTGATCGACAAGAAAACTGTTTGCTTCCTGCTGAGCAGGTCACCTGCAAGCCTCTACCGGGATATAAAACGCGGAGCCTTTCCGGCGCCCACCAAGATTTCGCCAGCAACGCACAGGCGCACGCCTTCCCTGCACTCTTCGATTTTGCCTTCTGCCAGGAGGGTATCCAAGGCTTCACGAACCTTCTTTCGCATCGTATCGGCGTTGCCGCGAATACCGTTGAATGACTCGCCAGACATTTGGCCCAGGGTCTTAGGCTTGTGCCATTTATCGCCATCCTGCTTGCAAAGCTCTAAGAGCACGCGGAACAGATCCTTGGCACGCTGAGCCGAAACCGGCTCTTTCCTGGCCTTGGCAGCTTTAGTGGGCGTATGCTCGATCAGCGAGCTACTCGCTTCAAAAGGGACGGCCCAGGGGACAGTTGTTGTCTCGCCGTGGCGATTTTTGCCAACCTCAAAGCCTCGTATCTGAAATGCCAATGAGGCAGCCTTGGCATCTTCACGCTGCTTGTGGACATTGATGAACACAGTGCCGTCCGGCTGCGATGCATCGGCTTTATGCAATGTCATGCCCGTATCGACATTCGCGGTCATTCGATCAAGATCTCGCACCGCAAGGTTTGGTTCAGCGAATTACGTGAACCGAGCACCTGGCGTGATGCACGACTCTGTTCGCAGTGGAACCTAGAAATATGTCCTCAAAACCAGGCTTGTGCGAGGCCAAGACGATGCAATCCGCGTCGCTCTCATTTGCGAAGTCGACAATAGCCCTGCCCGCATGCCCAGAGATAAGCCGAGTTTCCGCGCCTGGAATTTCAGAAGCTGTTTGATGCAGGTTTTCCAGGATTTCATGCCGCGTATTGGCAAGTACTTCGCTGGGAATCTGAGACCCTACATACGCCGGAATTGGCTCTTGGACGTGTATCACAGTGAATACAGCGTCCGCATCAGCCAATTGGCGCGCGGCTTCAAACGACGCTTGTGTGTCGTATTCTTGGTCCAGAGCAACCGGGATCAGGATGTTCTTGTACATTTGACCTCCTATCTACTTCTCTGATGATTTCAATCTGGTTTAGTCGGCAGCAGGAAATCTAA
>NZ_JBQFPJ010000024.1:0-64890 GCF_056534475.1 Ruegeria sp. D4 | reverse complement strand
AACGCATCTTCATCCGAATACCGCTTCCGAGCCATCCATCATCCCTTCCGTGACACCAAAATAGTGGCACAGTTTTACGGGGCTAAGACAACGTCAATTGCGTCGGACCAGTTCAGTCTCTGCTCGACTATCATGGCCAAACATCCCCGACTGAACTAATCAATTGTGTTCGGCGTCCGAAAAGCATTTCCGTCCCCAGAGATTTTCTACCAGGCTAATCCTGCAAAGTCTTGCTCCTACAATTTAGACAGTGCTGTACAAGTAGAAAAGCCCGCCGAGCGGAGCCGGCGGGCCTAGAACGATAGCGTTGTTCCAGTGAGTGGTTATCGCTCTGAACTTTGAAGTTCACATCCCATTATTTTTGATCTCACGACTTTCTCAACCTACCAATTAGACTAGACTTGCACACACTTTGCTGGCCTTAAGTATTGCTAGTTCATACAAGGTCCTTACTGTTGTTGGGAAACTTAAAGAGATTGTGGAAACTGTAGCCTATCAACCTGTTCGCGAGTGCCCTTTGTGTCTTTCTTTAGTCTACCAAGGGCGATCTCTAGAGAGGCTACATCAGCCTTCGTAGCAATTATTCGCGTAGTCTCGATTGATTTTGTCAATGAGCGAAAACCGAACAATGCAGCGGCTCCATTTAGCTTATGCAAGTGGGAGGAAAGCTCACTTCTTTCGCTCAAATCGGTGACCTTCTCATGTTGTAAAAAGAAATCTGACATCTCTTGGAAGAAATCCAAAATAGCTTTTCGCATTTGCTCTACACCCAAAGTACCACCCAGCTCTTGGAGTATGTTACTGTCAATTAAAGAAGTGCTAGGCTGCCTAGTGTTTGAATATATGGGCTCTCCCAGCAAGACTCTCTTGAGATCACTCAGGCGAATCGGCTTAGTCGTGTAACCGTTCATTCCAACGGCCAAGGCTCTTTTTAGGAGCGCCTCTTCGTTATAAGCAGACAGACCATGAATCCGGCAATATCTATTCAATCCTTTGGAATTCCTGATCATTTTGGTGAGTTCGCATCCGTCAATGTCCGGTAGACCAACGTCCATGAGAATAACGTCAAACCGCATACTTGTTGCCATTTTGTATGCATCGGCCGCAGAGGTCGCAGAATGGACTCTGTGGCCCAAGCTATTTAACATTTCGCACAAGACTGAATTGTTGACGACGTTGTCTTCGACGACAAGGACGCTTAGTTTTTTGGTGTTGGGCAAGGTGAAATTTGAAGCTGTATGATCGTCTTCAAGCACTTTTTGCATCTGTTCTTCCACTTTCATCTGAGGAAGCTTGAGAGTGAAATGACTTCCGTGCCCCAAATGCGAGTCTACAGTGATATCTCCCCCCATTAGCCTTGCAATTCGCCTTGAAATCGAAAGTCCGAGTCCATCTCCTCTAGATAATCGCCCTTTCACCGGTGCACGGGTCACGTAGTCACCGAATATTTCTTCAAGCTGATCCGTAGGAATTCCATCTCCGGTATCTGAAACAGTCAAAACTAAGTTTCGAGCCTGCTTTGCGTCTTCGAACTTCATCCGGACGCTGACAATTCCGGTGGAAGTGAACTTGATCGCGTTTCCAACAAGGTTTGTAACAATCTGGCCGAAGCGTACTTCGTCGGCGATGAAAGTACCAAACAAGCTTGGTTCGAGATCAGAGTCCAGTTTCAGCCCCTTCTCGGCAGCCAATGCTTCAAGAACTGCAACGACTTGAGATACCTTTTCGTGAGGGTTGAACGAAACTGGTGACAGAACCAAAGCGCCGGATTCTATTCTAGTAATATCAAGTGCTTCGTTAATCTGCTCTAGAAGAACTTCTCCGGATCCCGCAGCCACTTCCAAAAAATGGTTCTGCCTTTCGGTAAGATCTGTGGTTTTGAGTAAGTCCAGAACCCCTAGAATACCAGTGAGAGGAGTCCGCATTTCATGGCTCATGACTTCCAAAAACCGCGATTTTGCGCGATCAGTTCGCTCTGCTCTTTCTTTAGCCTCCAAAAGCGCTTGCTCGTTACGTTTTCTGTCACTTATGTCACGTAGATATACTGCGACCAAGTCTCCCGCTGCGTTCGATACCCTTGTGACATTGATTTCAGCAGGAAACTCATCCCCGTTGCGTCGGGTGCCCACTATCTCAACCCGATTTCTTTTAGTGAGCCCTGAGATCAGGTTGGGACCCTTGTTGTCATCAAATCTGTCGCTTTGGTCAAAATGAACTCCTGGAAGAATTGTGCTCTTGATGTTTTTGCCAAGAACTTCCCCTTTCCTCCAGCCAAATACTCTCTCCGCAGCGTTATTGAACTCTACAATTTCTCCCTTTTCATTGCCGATCACTATGGCATCGAGAGAAGCGGAAACCGTCGATTCCAATCTGCCAGTTGTCTCCCGAAGCGCAAGGTCGCGTTCCCTGGAAATCTGCAACGATCTGTACAAAAACAAAAGTACGGCGGCCAGCACGAAAACAACCGAAATAGCGACCAAACCAGCGTTTCTTAGTGCAGATGAAAACTTTTGCCGACGAGCCTCCGTTCTTTCAGCTCCGATGGTAATACCTAGCAACGCGAGTTCACGTGCTGCCGGTTGATAGAGAGTCGCCAAATCGGCGAGTTCACTAACATTGACGGGTGCATCATAGTTTTGAGTTAGCCGTGAAGCCTCCTCGGCGAACTTTTCAAGTTGTTCCAGCAACTCTAATGCACGGCTATCGCTTTCGATTATGTCTCTTGCGATTCCGTGGCTTACAAGATCAATTCGGCTTAAAGTGATCTGTGTTTGTATTACGGTTCTCAGAGAGTCTGGCCTGTACCGCGAAGCTTCTTCCAGCAAAACGGATCGCAAATTAGCGAATTCAGTATCCAGCTGTAGAACTGTCCATTGGGCATTCTCATTGCCGGCAGTCGCTAAGGCCCGCTGTTCAATCCAAAGACTTGTTCCCAAGGCAACTACGACTGCCACGAGAACCAAAACAGTCGCGGGAAAGATAAACCTGGCTAGACCTCCTATCATTCGACCCTCCAAAATAGTTTCTCCAGTCAGCCGAGAAATTTTCGTAATTCATTCGAGAAGTTCAATTGTTTGCAGTTGCCAAATTGCACGTGAATAGTTCGACTCAGTCTTGTAGTCGGGCCTATCGTCAAAGGGAAACATGACCCAATAAGGTCCTTTTTCGCGAACCGACATGGTTGATCCGTCAACTCGGGTCGCGATAATCGGTACTTCTGCCTCTAGCTCGGCAACAGGTATCTTCACCGAATAATCATTCAAAGCGGACAGTTTAAGCTGTTGAACTTCGGCATCGAGGTATTGAAGCAAGCTGGCAACCGGAACACCGCTGAATTGGTTAACTCCATCTGTCCAGATTGTTGAAGTTGAAAAGGAAACCTGTTTCATTGTGTCTAGATCTTCCAATGAGAGGTTTTTCTGTTCTCCTCCGGCAAATACAACTGTCAACGGAATTTGGTCTTGCGCTCTGACCGTTGAAGAACACACTAAGGCGACAGCAGTAGTGATGCTAAGGAAATTTCTTGAACTCATAGAATTGGCCTCCCTGGAAGCATGATGTTACTGTGGCGTTGTCACTGCTTCGAGCGTCGAACAGCGAATGAATGAACCTAGGTCGATCGTTGCTTGTGGCATAACAGTTTTTTCTCGGGGGCATTCCGTTACTTGATGAGTACCATCTTAATTGCCGATGATCATCAACTGGTTCGCGATACATTGGCCACCTATCTGGCCGAAAAAGCTGGGTTTGAAGTAAAGGTAGCTTCAAGTGCAGAAGAAGCTTATGTTGTGATTTCTGCCTTCAAAAACATCGACCTCGCGATTCTGGACTATCAGATGCCAGGTATGAACGATCTGGAAGGACTGGTTCGACTCAAATCACGTTTTCCAGACCAAAAAACAGCCATTATTTCCGGTGTCGCCTCCCCTGAAGTTGCTGACAGAGCCATTGAACTTGGGGCACTCGCTTTTTTTCCAAAGTCCATGCCAGTGGATTTGATGCTCGACAGTATCAATGAACTAACCGGAGATAGGTCGATCGCGCGCTCAGCAGGCATTCAACAAAAGCAGCCCGGTGCTTTCCCAAAGGACTATGGCCTGACAATTCGGGAACAACAGATTCTTGACATGCTTGCATCCGGCCAATCCAACAAATCGATAGCACAAGACCTGCTACTAAAAGAAGTAACGGTAAAATTTCACGTCACGAACATACTTGGAAAACTTGGAGTGAGTAACAGAACTCAAGCCGCGTTGCTTGCCAAGTCAAGTTCACACTCTCGGGGATAGTAGGCCCAACTAAAAGCAAACGGACTTGATGTTATACTCAACCCAAATTGCAGCCCGCGCAACGATCATTCAGGCGATCAGGTTGCCGGCACTGTCTTGGTTCAACCTAACAAAAATTCTTGCGGCACGTTTGGAATTGTCTAGCTCAGAACAAGGTCAAAAGGCACACTTATTGGTTGGCTAAATGGCCCCAATCATCGGATCTGCCCGGAATCCAGCAAAGAATTAGTCGCTCCACCTAACAAGTAGAGGAGCGACCAGAACGATCTAAAAATTACAACCACTCACAGATTGCTACTTTAGTATAGTAATCGAACGCAGCTGAAGCGAGAAAAAACTCACAGATCGTGCGAGTTTGACCTGCTCCCCTTGGAGTCCGCGTCTATAGGTTAGCTCTGTTCAGGGTTTGGTCCTCTCTTGACCTTTGGTGATACTCCCACGGCGTGAGCCCGTCGAGGCTCGAATGTGGGCGGTGGTGATTGTAGTCGGCGCGCCATGCCGCGATCATGCGGCAGGCATGGCGCAAAGACGGTATCAGGTGCTCGTTGAGGCATTCCTAGCGCATCCATCCGTTGAAGCTCTCGACCAGGCCGTGCTGCATGGGCTTTCCCGGCGCGATGTAGTGCCAGCCGACCTTGCGGTCCTCTTGCCATTTGAGCATCGCATTACTGGTCAGTTCGGTCCCATTGTCGCTGACCACAAGACATGGATACCCGCGAAGCTCGGTGATCCGAACCAGTTCGCGGGCGACACGCGCGCCGCCGATGGATGTATCGACCACAGCGGCCAGACATTCTCGGCTGAAGTCATCAATGACGTTTGGCACACGGAACCTGCGGCCATCCTCCAGCGCATCCGACATGAAGTCGAGCGACCATCTCTGGTTCGGCCCCTGTGGGATCGCCATGGGCGTTCTCGTGCCCACTGCGCGCTTGCGTCTACCCCGCTTACGAACGGTTAACCCTTCTTCGCGGTAGAGCCAATACAGCTTCTTCCAGTTCACTTCCCAGCCTTCCCGTTTCAGCAGGATATGCAGGTGGCGGTAGCCGAACCAACGCCGCTCACAGGCCAGTTCTTTCATCCTGGTGCGCAGTTCCGTGTCGGAAGGGCGCTTAGATCGACGCCGATACACACGCGGGTTAATCCCGGTCAACGCACAGGCGCGTCGCTGATTGTAACCCTTGGTCTTCATCGCCCAGTTCACAGCATTCTTCCTCAAACCGGGCTGCAGAAGTTTTTTCCGAGCATCTCTTTCAGTGTCACCACATCCATCATCTGCTCGGCCAGCATCTTCTTCAGTTTGGCGTTCTCGTTTTCCAGCGTCTTCAGTCGCCGCGCGTCTGACACCTCCATGCCGCCATACTTGGAGCGCAACTTGTAGAACGTCGCATCGCTGATGCCGTGCTTGCGGCACAGTTCCTTCGCACCGAGACCAGCTTGGTGTTCCTTCAAAATGCCGATGATTTGTTCTTCGCTGAAACGGCTTCTCTTCATCGTCTGTCTCCTCAGTTGGAGAACAGGCTAACCAAAATTCGAGGACTTCTCAGGGGAGCAGGTCATTTTTACGCATCAGAAAGTTTGAGCAAACGGCTCGCGGGGACATAGTCCACTGCTATCATTACACCTTTTGGGGCATAGTGCGACGCGCCGAACTCGTACCCCCTCATTGAAATCGTAAATCCCCATCAAGGCGCGCCGCTCCACACTGCTACTTGTTCGGCTTGTTCAAATTGGGTCGGTGGAATGAAAAATGCGGTTGTGCTCTGACATCTAAAAACCGCAATTCAATTCTCCAGCGAGCTTTTTGGGGCCCGTGGGGCGGCACGCCGAACCCAACAACCCGCTCATAACCGGTCGCAATATCCGAAATGCGCAAAAAATCAACGCGTGCCGCCCACGGTCAGAGGATTGCATGGTGGCAAAATTATGCCCGCTGCTCGTTACGAAACTTACTTTTTGCCTTTTGGAAACAGACTATTTCGCCAGATTTTGCAATGCTACGGGAATTCCCCAATTTCGAGGATTGGGTGCTCAAGGTAAGTTGTCTTCAACGGAACACTACTACCACTCCGGAATTCCCCCTTGTGAGAGAGGGGCTGGCTCTTACCCCCTCGTCCAGCCCCTCGCTCCACCCATCACAAAGCTATCAATTGCGACAGGCAGTATGCTTGATCTGATTGTAATTGGCAGTGCATATCAGCTTCACGGTCTGGTCCACTCGCTTTTTTCGGGGAGTTCCAGGTGAGCGACACTCGGGTCGCGTTGTTTCAGAAGCCCTTTCGTACTATTTTCTTCAATCTCGTGGAACACTTTTTTGGTTTAGTGTTGCAGCGTTATGCGGCTTTTTCTGATCGGCGTTGTTGTGATTTCGCTGTCCGCGGCGGTCTCGTGAACGAGGCGCTACAGGTCCAATTTTGATAACGATGTAGTCGGTTCCTCCCGGCGCACCAGTTGGCGACGAGCTGTTCTAGATTGAACGAAGTAGAAGCGTCAATGCCAGCAATTCCATAATAGATGTCGGTATCTTACTAAAAGTCCGAGCGAATTGCTTGCATCAGGTCCTGCTGACATATCAGTAGCCGAAATCAACTATGCGGTTGTGGGTCGTCAAGGTTCAACTCTCGCTGCGCATCATCAGCGGCGGCGAGACAGGCACAGCAGAAAAACGAATGGTACTAGTTGGCCCGCGCTGCAAGCTAGCTAGAGGGGACAAGAGCAACGCGGGCCCCCCGAAGGGTGGTAGTAGTAATTAGTTAGCGTGATTGCCTGACCCGGCTCCGCGTCGCAGCGCCGCAGGCAAGAAAAATCCGCGCTGCTGAGGGATGGGATCATTCGCGGCGTAGGGTTGCTCCGCAATAACCCCCCGACAAGGCGTGCCACGGCGCGCAAGATCAGGAAAAGAGCACCGGCCCAACCCATGAAGCCAAAGGCCTCATTATCCAACGTGGCGCCAGCCAACAGGAAGAACAGGATGATGAATGGCCATTGATTGTTCTCGATCTCATGAAAAGCACGGTCATGATGGTGGGCAAGATTCCCGACAACTGCGCCTGCAACCATGCCTGATGAAAGAAATGAAACCTCCAGCAATAGCGAAAGACCCGCTGTCAGAAAGACGATACCCACCGCTTCGGCTTTCAGGGGCTCTCCCGTTTTCAAGCGCCCGGTCAGACAAGCGGATGGCACGCCAATCCGGCAAGGATGAGGACACCAAGGGTAATCAGAAAGCCGGCAACGTGCACATAATACCAAGCGTTAACTTCTTGTCTAGACTACTCAAACTCCGACCCTGCCTTGTAGGAACTGATGTCGGAGCGAATGCGAATATCCTTACACGATCTGAACCGAGGATCATAAGATTAAGGGATATTGATCTGTATTAAGGCGGATGCCCACCGCAAGTGGCACAATAGGTCAATCAGGGAATGAGGAGGAATTTTTGATGCCGACAAAGAAGTCCAAGTCAAATTACTCGGCTTCACTCGTGGACGTTTTCAAGAATATGCAGCCGCCCATGTCTGGCAATCCGGCCTTCGGTGCCCAGATCGAACAATTCTGGGACGCACAAGAAAAAATGCTTGAGGAAACAGAGGCCTTTGCGCAGCATTGGTTCGAGCGGCGACATGAGGCGGTCCGAACGGCCCTGCAAGCTGCGCGTGAAGTGTCTTACGCTAACCCGTCGGAACCCTCGAAAGCCCTTCAGAGTATGGCGGAATGGCAGCGCCACTCGACGGAGCGATTGGTTGCTGACGCGCAGGAATGGTTCGAAACCGTGGCCCGTTGTGCAGTATATGTCGCTGAAACCGAGTCTGAAGCTGTTGAGCAAACAGTTGATGATGTTGCAGCCGCTACAAAGAGCGCAGGGAATTCTTCAAAGTCTGAGCCGGTTTAGATTTCCTGCTGCCGACTAAACCAGATTGAAATCATCAGAGAAGTAGATAGGAGGTCAAATGTACAAGAACATCCTGATCCCGGTTGCACTGGACCAAGAGCACGACACCCAAGCATCGTTTGAGGCCGCACACCAATTGGCTGATGCGGACGCTGTATTTACTGTTGTGCACGTCCAAGAGCCTATCCCCGCGTATGTGGGGTCTCAGATTCCAAGCGAAGTGCTTGCGAAGCTGCCAGAGCCGAGTTGCGACTGGTTCATCTGTCCCGGCACCTGCAAACAACACCACTGTTGAGCGCAGATCAAATCCAACAGTACAGCATTCTAAGAGGGTATGCGAACGACCCGTGCTCCAATGTGCCCGAAGGCCACGACCCAGCCATGTGGAAAAAACACAACGGTTGCAGCTGAATCCTTTTGAAATCAGCGCAAACTAATGTTGGACATGGAGCTGGGAAATCTGATTGCCCTTCATCCAATCTCTCAGCTGTGTCGAGCAAACACACTCGTCGTCCCATCCAGACCAACGAGCAAGGTTTCATAAGGTTCTCGTTCGTCTGAAAAATCCATGCCGGGTGAACCCATCGGCATGCCTGGAACTGTCAGGCCGAGGCCTTCAGGATGTTCGGACAAAAGTCGATTTATGTCTTCTGCCGGAACATGACCTTCGACAAAAAAGTCCCCAACAATTGCAGTGTGGCAACTGGAAAGCACATCTGAGATTTTCATTTGTTCTTTAAGCGACCACAGCTGCTCCTGTTCCACGTTCAGTGTATCGGCGCGAAATCCTGCGGAAATCAGGTGATCCACCCATGCGGCACAACAGCCGCAGGTTGGCGTCTTGTAGACTTTGATGAGTGGGGCTTCTTGACCGACGGAAGGAGTGGCTAACACTGCTGCTGTACCCGCTAGTAAAAATTCGCGTCGTTTCATTGGTCTCTTCTCCGCTTCCTCATGGGACTACAAAGATATTGTGCCAAGGCCAAACTTTTCAATGTTACCGGACTGAGCATCAAACGGGCAGTTTCGATACAAGATCTGAATCTCAATCCAAGTAACACTGGTCGCCAAACGTTTTGTGAGTTGCGTCGCGTATGGCTCAAGTTCACTCGAGCGTTCGGCAATGGACCTCGCGATCGACGTCGTGGTGAGGTCCATAGCAACCTTCTAAGCCGTGGCCATGCCAATTGCCTTGGTGGTGCCTGCCCGTGCACCCTGACACTGCAATCACTATGACCAAGAATGCCGCTCTGCGCGAGTACTTGATCCAACGGTTCTGTTCCATGTGTCAAACAACTTAGCAGCGATCCAGCCACCTATGCTTTGACGCAGGTCAACTCCCGATTGCGGCAGCTTCCAAACAGCGGCAGTTAGTCTATCGTGAACAGCTCCTGTCTTTCAGCAACTCCGCGCAATCTGTATTGCCCCAGGGAAACAAGACTTGGAATAGAGCCCACCAAGTCGCCCGCCACCTTGTCGGAAACCACAATGTTCTGATCGAGCGCGCTGCACATGCCTAAAATGCGGGAGGTAGTATTGACCGCTGGGCCGACCACTGTGAAATCCAAGCGAGACCTACCGCCAATATTGCCGTAAAGAACATCGCCTGCGTGCAACGAAAGAGTGAAGCCGGTCGTTGGCAAACCATCCGCTTGCCGTCGTTGGTTGAGATCCTCAAAGGTATCCCGCAACTCCGCTGCCGCGTGAATTGCGACGCGGCGAGCGTCTGGAACTTGATTGATATCGAAGATGGCAAGCATTCCATCTCCCATGAATTTCAGAACGTTACCGCCATTGCGTTCGACTACGTCAACAGCTTCCGCGAAGTAGTCGTTTAGCAATTCTATGATTGAATCCCCCGGAAGCGCCTCTGACAATTTGGTAAATCCTTGCAAATCAAAATACCAAATCACCGCTGAAATAGTTTCCGATGAACCTCGGGTGATGTCCCCGGAAAGAACGCGCCTACTGGCGTCTTTTCCCAAGTACGCGGCGGTTATGTCTTCAGCCATCAGCCGGTTTGCCCCGCACTTCAGCGTCAGGCAAAGTGGAGATATCAGTTGACGCAAACCGTCAAGTTGCTGGCTTGTGAAGCCCCCGCTCGCGTCGGTTGCCAACGAAATAATGGCACCTTCTTCGGCCTGCATCGGGTCAACAGGCGTAGCGTTGTCCTGAACAAGGAAGAACCGTTTGACAGCAAAGTAGTCAGTTGCACCGCGCTCGCGAAGTTCGTCGAAGATCGGAAAGTTGAGCTCTGGTTCTTCGACTGTAAGGTCTTGTCTGATCTCTTCAATGTTGTTTGCCAAAAGATAGTAAATCGGGCTTAGAACGTATTCCTCAGGCGCATCTGATCTTCGGACAAAGTCCTGTCGTTCATTTCCGCCATCTCTGTGCCAGCGGAAAGCAACTGTCCCAATCTCCGGATGATGAGCGCGCACTGTGATGTTTGCTCTTTGAAGTGGAATTCCTGCCGAAACAAGACGGTTGCAGAATGCTTCTAGCCAGAGCTCCACAGGAGCATTCTCCAAGCCCTGTTGAACCAGCCAGTCGGCTATGTCCTTTACGGCCGCGGTCAGTTCCCAGTTTTGGACTAATGGAGCTGCCATGATGACCTCTCAACGAATTGACTGTTCCGTTAGTTCTCAGTCTATTTAACTTCAAGGACACTTCAATTTCAATTTCCAGCGCTGCTGTCATTATTCATCGCCCGCTTTTTGTCTTTTTTTGAATTTAGAGGCAATCCCGACGTTTAAGTACTTCACGATAAGTTGGTGGATGGCCCACTCACAAGCCCCCCTGCCGAACTGGACTGCAAATGTCCAGGACGGTTGACTAAGTCCCTTCAATTGCGGTTTCGACGTGGCCACAGAACTTATCAATATCGCGCTCTAGCATATCGCTTTCTCGGGTCTCATCTCTGACCGCCGATAGTTCATCTACAACAACCCGCAAGTCTCCTTTGGGAACTTCTTCAGCAATGCGCTTCAAAGCTCGAATTAGGGCGGCCGTTACGAGGCCATTGCCCCTGACTGCGCGTCTCAATGCTGGCATCGAGTCCTGAAACAACGACTCTGCTGTGATGGATGGATAAACCACCCGCACGGCGCCGTCGTCATCCCGATATACACCCGTGTCTTCGCCAAAGCGCTGCTAGAGCCTGGGCCCAATTGATCCTGCTACCAAGGTGTAGACTAACAGAATAATGGAAGCAGACTTTGCAAAGTACAGCGTGCGGCCACTGCCGGCGTTACCAGCGAGAAGACACGGTGGCACCAGAACAGGTCTTTGATTTGTCCTGCGACTGAACCAGACGACGTCCTCACGCTTTGGAGACTTTCGAGCCATTGGAGCTGGTTGCCAACTTGTTCCATGGGAATCGAAAATGATCAAGACCTGCTTTGTCGCAATACTAGTTTTACTATTCGGCGCTGAACCAAATCGGCGATGTGTAAGCACGGTCTTGGACTTCTGCGGGAACCGCCTCGGGCAGCGGTATATCGTAGAAAGCTGCGTCTATGGTCGTCCATCGCGGCTTTGGAATTTCGATCACTCTCACATAGTAAAAAGCGTTGTTGTTCGGGTCAAAATCTGGGTCTTGCCAATAACCGGCGAGCTCCACGGAACCGATTGAGTTGCTGTATGTCGCGCTTTCAATGTCTACCGTCGAGCCTACTGGTTCGCGTGCGCGGCCATCCTCTCCAATCTCTCGGTCATCGGAGACTGCCACGTCGAAGATCCGCTCATGGGTTTCGCCACTCTCGTCGATCCAGCCTTTGATAATTTGGACTCGGTCGAGGTTCGCGCCATCTGGGTCGCGCAGCGCCCGGATCAGGAAGCTGGGAGAAACCCCATTAGGCGCGTTCCTAAGGTCTCCGCCCATCGGCACACCGTTCTTATACCCGTTGGAAACAAAATCCGAGGCGTACAGATCATCGGCATCAAAATCCCAGCCGCCAAAGACCCGGACTCGCATTCGCGGCCCGGTCGTAGCGTAGGCCTCTTTACGCTTGATTGCTCCGTGGACTTCCTCGCGGGTGTTTTCGCGCGCCCAAACAGCGGTGAGGCCAGCAGCCGATTCTTGCGCCGTAATGATACGCAATGCCGGGTCTTCGGCCGGGATTACATCAAAGTTGTGACGGTTCGCTGAAGGCTCTGTGTGTTGGTACTTTCCAAAGTAGTTGTCCTCGCGCGTGGTTGGGAGCGCGGTGTGCGTGTCCGTCGTGCCGTAGAAGCCGAACTTGAATGGGTTAACGCCTGTCTTACGCTGAACTTCGAGCCCGACCTTCAACGCAGAGCGCCCATACTCGTAGCGCAACATTTCAGGGGTCTTTGCGACGGTGCCCGAGATGTTCGCAACGTCCCAGGTTTCGAAATCCGCAAACTCATCATCAGGTGACAGCAATGGGTGCGTTTCCTCATCCCCCTTAATCTGGGTTACCTCATGCATCGGCTCCCAACGAATGCGTTTGGCCGCGTATTTCGCATCCATAGGTGTTCCGTCGAATTTCGTAGGCGCGAACATTATTCCGTTGGATATATTTCCGTTATGCGGAACAGATACTGCGCTTCCGCCCGTCTCTTCTTCGTACGCAGCCAGATAGTCCCACAGCGGCTCAGGGTCTTCGCTTTCAAAATAGGTAAATGGGCGGGTTCGACCGGTCTTATCGGCGCCGTCTCCGAAGATCACCACTCGGTGGAGATTGTTACCTCTCGGAGTTGATGTCCACTCGTACCCAGCCAATGATGTGAAGACGCCGGGTTCGTAGTATTCGTCGACCGTTTCCACGATTTGTTGCCAAAGGTCACCGTCCAAATCCAATCCAGCGGTCGGGTCTCGCCCTTCGATTGATGCGATTTCGATGATATCAGCGAACGCCTCCATCCGACCTTCTTGCCCAGAATTGAACCTTTCGTAAGTCAAACGACCCCACTCGTCAGCCAAAAGCCGAGGGTCAGCTGCTCGAACGGCGGTCGCAAGTCCCAACATTTCCGCGTGTTCAGTAATTGCGAGGAAATCGAGGCGCCTAATGAGTTGAACAGGTTGCCCAGTGTTTGAGGTTATCCTGTCACCGCGGGCCACACGGAAGGCGTCGTGGATGTTCAAAGAAGTCCCAACAAGCCCTGCGTCGAATGAAATTTCAGTGTGGAAGTGAAGATCACCAAATAGAACTTCATCAGGATAAGATCGGTCAACAAAAGGAGAGTAGGTCTGTGCGGGGACCACCGTATTAGGAGGTACTTCGCCTTCAAAGCCAACTGCTTGCGTTCCAAATGAAAGCGCTAAGGCGGTTGCAGCATGCAACATAATCGTGGGTTCAAAGTGAGTTCTCATGACTGCCCCCAAGACAAAAAAATAAAGCATATGTGTACGAGAAAGCGTGCATAAAATCAAATATTCAAGTGAGTTGGGTCCACCGTCCCCCATCCGCGCTCATGGACCTGTCTAAGACTCGATCTTATGAGTCTGCTTTGGGCTGCGAACCGCCGAAAAAACAAAGCGCAGAGAAACGCGTAGTTGAGGCCGCGGCGGTTGGACATTAGAGTAATATCCGGCTTCAGCCGGTCATACCTGCCGCCTGTAGCCTATTGGCAAGACGCTCAAAATGATCCGGTCGCCGCCACATAGACCGAAACCCGCTGGCCAAGCAATCTACTGTGTCATCCTCAACCACAATACCTCGACTTGTGAACTCATCGTGACGTTCGGTGACGAATTCTCGCAATGCGTCGGAGGCGTCTCGCTCTCGTCCGAGCTGCGCGTAAGACGCAGCAACAAATGCAGTGGCCAATGAGTTCAGCCGCGCTGCTCCCATTAGAAAACTAAGCACTGCTTTATAGTTGCCGTTGAAAAATTCGACCTGACCCATAATCCATTCGATGGCAGACGGATGCAGCGGATCCAGTCCCATAGCTTCCGAAACCACTGCTCGCACCTTTTCGCGCTGGCCGAGCAGTAGGAAAGCATAGCCGCACCAAGCAATAGACTCCGCCTCGCTTTCTATCATGGAAAGTGTCTTGTTGAATTGCGCCTCGGCCCCATCCCAAAGTCCGGCACAGAGATAAGCAAACCCAAGCTGGTTCTGAATATAGACGTCGCGGTTGTCGAGTGCCACGCCCTTTCGGGCGATTTTCAATGTGTGGATTGCGCCGTTGCGGTCGAAAATATGGATTTTACCGAAGCGGAACTCTTCAGGATTAATGAGGTCAGTGCGGAAGAGGACATTAATCTATGGGCGCTATCCTCGGAAACTGCGTAGGATTACTGACAACTGTTTTTTGGTGCGATTAGGTTTTTCTGCGTAATCGCTTGGCGTTTCTGCTTTGGGCTAGAAGCGGCCTTGCGGCGAGTCAGCAGCTCGACTTGCAACCTAGTCCCAAAAGCAGTCATTACACTAATTGAGCTGGTCCGGTGTTTTCAAAGGCTTGGCCGAATGCTCTGACAATCGGCTTGAGAAAGCTGTCGTTCGCAAGTTTCGTGCTGACCGACCGCTTCTAGCCTGAATTGCATCAAAATTCAGCAGAATCCGAAGGTCTAGGGCAGTGGATGACGCTGAGCCGACGGCCACGCCGTTCGCGAAGCAGTCGCTCACGCCGAAAGCCGCGAATTACTAAATCGAGCCCAAACCGGAAGCACCTCTGCTCTGGCAACAGCACGCGCAGTAACATGAATGACCGAAGTTTTTAGTTCAGCCGCAGAGAGCTAAATTGCCAATTAGCCAAAAAATCCTTCTTTGTGCTGACTGAATATCGACCCGCGGGCCCTGCCTGCTGAAGAGACTTGTTCATCGCAGCACAAGAATCTTCCAGCTCTTTATTGCTTTCATTAACCCGGTTGCCGAAGATAGCCACAACGGTTGCCGGTGAAAAGTGATGGGAAAAAAAAGAAAAATTGCAGACATCCCGTGGCTCAACCGCAGCGTCGAAGCAATGGTAGCGGCATGGATTTGGCTGGCATTTTCGACATCAAGGTGGGAGAGGATCGGATTTGAAGACCTCGAAGACTCATTGCGGAGCGGCGAGCCAGCAATCATCGTGCTTTGGCACCAACGACTGATGATGTCGCCGTACTTGTTTGACCCTTCGCTTGGACCAATTTGTTCGCTTACATCCTCTTCAAGAGCTGGTCAGCTTGCTGGAAATGTCGTCAAACGATTTGGGTTGGGTACGATTAGCATGTCTTCGCACCAACGCCATGTCGCGCTGACGCGGGCGGTTTTGCGAGGCATTCGCGAGGGCGTATCTCTTGGAGTGGCAGCAGATGGCCCTAGAGGCCCAGCCCGGATTGCCTCGCTTGCCCCAGTAACCTGGGCACGCGCTTCTACGAAACGCGTTTTTTTGGTTAGTTACTCGGCGCGGCGGGTCCACGTCCTGCCGACTTGGGACAAGATGTGGTTTCCCGCGTTGTGGACTCGCGGCGTCTTGTTTTGCCAGGAATGGCATGAAGCTGTTTCGAGCGTTCCAGACGACATCGAAACCGAGAGGCTTCGACTTAGTTTGCAAAAAGCACTGAATGCGGTGACAGATGAGTCCGACCGCGCTGTAGGTCGTGTGCCCGAAGGGCGATAGAAGCAGTCCGGCAGGATTCACCATTTTCAGTTGATAGCTGACTCCGACTCGATCATCTTTTAGAAAATGGCATAAAGAGATTTTCCATATGAAAATGTATTGGCCCGAACATTTTGTGTTTGTTGGAAAATCGTCTCCAGATGGTGTGGCGGTTCCGAGGGCACGCATCGCCCGTCGCGCCGCGCTGATCGCGGAGCTTTTGAAATCGAACGGTGTATCGCCGGGTGATCGCGTCGCCATGTGGTTGCACCGAGGCGAAGACCAGATCGCGGCCATGTTCGGATGCTGGTCCGCCGGCGCGGCTTTTTGTGTGCTGCCTTCCTTTGCGGGTCGGACTGCGACTGAACGGTCGCGGCACCGTGTGGATGATGTCTGGTCCGTTCTGCAGCCAAGACTGTTGCTCAAGGAGGCGGGCACAGACTTGCCCGAGGCCTTGGATGCTACAGTTGACACGCTGGAGCTGCCGCAAGACAACGCCCAATCGGATTTATCCTTAGATCCAAATAGTTTTCTGGCAAATCGAAGCCCGGACGACATTGCTTTCGTCCAATTCACCTCGGGCAGCACAGGCGGGGCCAAGGGGGCCGTAGTTCGCTTTGGGCAACTTAAGGCCAACCTGGACGCAATAGCGCAGAGATCAAAGCTGTCAGAGACAGATCGGATGGTGTCCTGGGCACCTCTTTATCACGATATGGGCCTCATGGCAGTTCTGCTTCCATTGAGCCGCAAAGCGAACCTAGTACTCATGGAAACTGAACATTTTGTACGTCGCCCGGCCGCGTGGCTGGAAACGATTTCAAACTATGGTGGTACTATTACAACGGCTCCGCCCACAGCGCTGAAACTATTGACGCGCCGGACAGTCAAAAATGTGGACCTGACTGCTCTTCGATATGCATGGATCGGCGGCGAGATGGTGTTTCCGGCAGTGGTTGACGCTTTCGAGGAGGCATACTCCGCTGCAGGATTAAGCAAAGGGGTGGTGCAGCCGACCTATGGGATGGCGGAAACTGTCGTAGGCATTTCCTGTGGTGCTTCTGGTGAAACGTGGTCTGTCAGGAACGGGTACATCTCCTGCGGGCCAGTGCTGCCGGATATGGAGTGCCGGATCGTAACCGAAGACGGAACCAAGATTGGCGCCGGTGATGAGGGGCATATCCAGGTCCGTGGGCCATCAGTTTTGAAAGGCTACCTCGGGCTTGAAGCATTCGCATCGGACGCGTGGTTTGATACGGGCGACTTGGGTTTCATGGATGGCGGTCGATTGTATGTCACCGGTCGAACGAAGGACGTGTTGAAGCGGGGCGCGGAAGCATTCCCTGCAACTGTGGTTGAAGCGGTTGCGGAAAACGCGCTGAACCTCGGCGTCGGACGCGCCGTGGCCTTTGCGTGCATACGTTCCGGCGCAGACCGCGAAGAGATTGTTCTCCTAGTAGAGTGTCGCAACTGGGATGATGATCAAGCCCGTAGGGTGGGCGCTGCAGTGGCTGGCGAACTGGGTTTACAGGTCGATGTAATCAGAAATGCGATAGGAGGACGTTTACCGCGCACCTCCAGTGGAAAACTCATGCGCCAGAAGGCGGCGCAACTATTTAGGGAAGGACGGGTTTGATGGACCAGAAAAACCGGAATGACTGGACAGTTGATCGGCTGATCTCAATTCTGCGCGATCTCGCCAGCGAGAAGATCCTGCCGAACCATCTTGTAAACGGCCACATTACGGGTTCGGATACCGTATCTACTCTGGGGATTGATTCCATTGGCGCCGTCGAGCTCATCGACCATCTTGAGGCCGAATCTCAGGTCCTGTTACCTGATGATTTCCTCGACTTTGAAGACAGAATCGAAGACATTTCTGATCGCCTGAACTCGCTGAAGCCGGGGGCAGCCAATGACTGAATCAAACTCCGGGGCGTCGCAGGAAGCTATTGAGTTTCACTACGATATGCCCGCCGATTTTTTTTCGCTTTGGCTCGGCAGATCTATGACTTACACGGCAGCGCGCTTCACGCAACCGGGCATGACACTGGACGAAGCGCAGGACGAAAAAATCAACTATCACCTCAGTGCCGCGAATGTTGCGTCGGGGCACCGCATGCTGGACATCGGTTGTGGCTGGGGCACTCTGCTGAGCGCTGGGGTCAAACGCCTGGGAGCCGCCTCGGCACACGGCCTTACGCTGAGCCCCCTTCAGCATCGTTACATCGGGTCTTTGGGCCTGCCCAACGTAACCGCGGCTCTGCAAAGCTACGAACATCATGAACCTGAAGAGCCCTACGAGTCCATTGTCAGCGTCGGCGCTTTTGAGCACTTCGTGAAACCCAGTATGTCACGGGAAGAAAGGCTGCGAATTTACTCGGAACTGTTCCGGCGTTGTGCCGAGTGGATGACGCGAGATGGCCGGTTTTCCCTACAGACCATGACGTGGGGTGACGCTGGTCCGGCAGAGCGTGATATGAATAGGATACATGAGATTTTCCCCGAAAGTGACCTGCCAGAAATCGCGGACGTGATCGAAGCGTCCCATCCGCATCTGGAACTGGTTTCAATGGAAAACCGCCCGGAAGACTACCAATACACTCTGGCCGAATGGGCAAAGGGGCTGATAGCCAACAGTGACGCTGCGATCAGGATCGTTGGTGAAGAGCGGTTCAAGTTTTATCTGAACAGTTGCAAGGGTGGGTCCCTGCTATATCGACGCAGACGTTTCTATCTTTGCCGTTTCGTGTTCAGGCGCAGGGGCAGATAAATTATCCGGCCGCGAGCCGGATTTCGATGCGTTTGACAGCATTGAACGTCGGCTTTCCTCAGTCTTTGAAACCGCTTTGCCAAAACAAAGCCGCCCACAACGTGAGCGGCCTTGAGATATTGAGATAAATCAGTTGGTGAGAGAAGCATTGCATTCACGCGCCGCTTCAATCGCTTTCTTCGTACCGGTAAGGCTCACTTCGAACGCAAAATTGCTCTCCGGCATTACGATCATGGTTTCGCGCTCCATCACATCTGCCACGAAGTCGGGGTTGTTGGCCAATAAATAGCCACCCTTGTACCCATCTGCCAGATTGGGTGGCGCTGCTGTTGTATCGCCGTAGTACAACTTGTTGTCCATGAGCAGTTCAACCTTGTCATCTTCGAACTCAATGTCCGCCTTGGTGAAGACCCCTATGTAGCCGAACTCCTTGTCTGGGGTCAGACCCATTTGCACAACGTTTGTATTCTCATCGACCCGTTCAATCAGGCAGGTATTCCGGCTCTTGTCTACAAAGATGTTCCAGCCGGATTCTTCGCCGTAGTTTACAAACTCTGCATTGTCTTTCGGCAGAATGTTCTTGTCCTTGGCGTGCCCTAACGTTGCCCCGAATGCGAGAACAGCCGAAACAAAAACAATCTTAGTTGTAGTTTTCATAGATACGCTCCCAAAAAAATATCGCAAAATGAGGATGCGAGGATAGGCGGTAAACGCCGTTCTTGCAAACAAGCCTCAAAACCGAAGGGAAAGGGCTTCGTTTTTTCCTGAATTGCGGAACGATTTCGGTAGCCAAGCGTTTGATCATCTAACGCCGACCGGACCGGAATTCACCGGCCCGATCGGCCACTAGCGACGGAAAACTCGTTACCCCCTCAATCCCCAAAAAACCCGCATTGTTCGGAGGGAAACCAATTGAACAACGCGGGAAGCAGTTTGGGGTATCCATTCTACGGTGCGGATCGCGGGTTGGATCAAAGTTCCCCGCGCCACCCTAACCTGAGATGATAGGCAACGCGGGGATTTAGTCTGCCCATAGGACTTGCCAAACTATCTCGAATGTGCGTCGAGCCGCAGGTAGCAAAAAAGGTGCCTTGACTACTAATTTTAGGCTCTGCTGACTAACCTCGTGACCAACCAATCGCACGGCACGGCCACATTTTCCAACGCGGGCCAGTAGGGTAGAGTATGGAAGCAAGCACCAAGAGAGTGAGAAACAAATTTAGCGCGCGCAAAAATACTTGATTTGGTGCATTTTGGATTCAAGTATTGGGGTGCGTAGCAAATCTTAATTACCTCTGTTGCTGCCGCATCCACCAGACGTGTCTGGTCGCCTCCCGGTGATGTAAGTGAGTGACGTCGCTGGGAGGCCATCTATTTCTTCTCAAAGCACTGGTCCAATCATAACAAACTCCGAACTCGTATCAAATTGTGAAATAAGCCAAGGAAAGTCCGCATGAAATGGCATCGGCGTTTTTGACATCGTGTTCAAGTTAGCAAGGGGACTGAGTGCTACGAAATTACAAAAGCATAGCGGTCGCTGACTTGGCTTGGGATGCGGGAAGCGATGGAACGAGCTTTTTATTGGTGGTGAAAGAGGAAACAAGAGTTCGCCTAGTGAGGTTTCGCTGCGGACGCCTATTCTTCGACAATTCCCACGGCGAGACCTTCCGTGAAGCTCAGAGCTACTTTGTCTCCCGGGCTAAGCTGCTCGACAAACTCGCGACCAACGTCTGTTTCAACCTCGATCATTTGTTCTGTACCACTGCTGTCCGTCACAGTGGCGATTGAGCTCGCGTTGTCGAAGGACACAAAAGTCAGAATCAAGGTGACCATTGTTCCGGCAGCCATGCCCGGTGTTGATCCCTCTGCAGCCTGGCCTTCCAATTCAACCAAACTGTCAACCTCGCCAGGGAAAGCAATGCTTGCAGCCATCCCCAGTGTGTACATCGCTTTGACTGTGTCACCCTCTTCAATTTGATCGAAGTTTTTGACTTCAGGTCCTGCAAGAATGGTCTCTTCTTCACCTGTCTCTGAGTTTTGCAGCACGATGAGCCGAGTGTCCGGATCAACTGACTTAACTGTCGCGTCGGCTTCGATGGTAACGCTGCGCTCAGCTGTTTGAGCAAAACTGAGTGCGGGCAAAATCAAGAAAAATGCAGACGTTAGAATTTTCGTTAGCATGTCTTCTCCTTATGAGATTCATGGTGGAAGTCTGTACACTAGCATGCAGTTCTTCAGGATGGCGAAACGTTGCCACACCACTTCGAATTTAAAAAGATGTTTGTCAGCCAGCTACACCAAAGACCGATGTTCTCGAACTTCAGATTTCCGCCAGACAGAGCATAGGAGATCTAGAGCGATTACGCGGACAATGCTTCAATGTAAGCTTTGTCCCGCATGTTGGTCGTTCATACCAAGTACAGAGAATTACCCCTCTGAGCCCAAGGCCGACAATCGAAACGGCAGGAATTACTCGCGTGCGGTTGTAGTGTACCCCATCTCTATGTCTGTGGAGAGGTTTCAAACCAGCGACGACGAGCAAGGTTAGCCTATATTGGACAAGCCACGGTCGATGGAACTGCCGTGTTTGAAACGCAATGTAGGATTAAACTGAACCAAATTTTGAGTGCCGTTCATCATCATATCGGTGATATGCTCGAGACAATCGGAGTTGACAAGTGCCAATGGAAAGACGCCTAGCCGCCATTCTTGCCGCAGACGTAGTCGGCTACAGCCGTTTGATGGGCGCAAACGAGGTTGCCACTTTGGCAGAGATGCAAGAAATTCTCGCCAACGTTTTCGATGAAGCAATCAACCAAGCTGGCGGACGCATCGTTAAGCTTATGGGGGATGGAGTTCTTGCGGAGTTTGCAAGCGTTGTTAGCGCTTTAGAATCCGCGCTTGTCATTCAAGATGCAATTGCCAAACGAAACGTCGGCGTTCCCAAAGATCGACAGATCCACTTTCGTATCGGCATTAACATGGGCGACGTGCTCTTTGAGGGCGGCGATATATTCGGCGAAGGTGTCAATATCGCGGCCCGCATTGAGGCGCTGGCTCAACCAGGTGGCATCGCTGTTTCGGGAGTGGTTCGCGATCAGGTCGGCAACAAGCTTGGCATCACTTTCGATGACGCAGGCGAACAACTGCTAAAAAACATCGATGGCGCCGTTCCAGTTTTTCACGTTCGATCTCAAACCGGCGATATGCAGCCTGCATTAGCAAACGCCTCCAGTCATCCCAGAATCGCGGTTCTTCCTTTTGAGAACATGAGTGGTGACCCTGAGCAGGAGTATTTTGCTGATGGTATCGCTGAAGACTTAATCACTGATCTTTCAAAGCTTTCAGGCCTCTTTGTGGTTGGTCGAAACTCAGCTTTTGCTTACAAAGGCCGACCAACTAAACTACAGGATGTCGCCCGAGACCTAGGCGTACGCAACATTCTTGAAGGCAGTGTTCGAAAATCGGGCAACCGCCTACGCATCACAGCGCAATTGATCGACGGTGTAACTGGCGGGCATCTCTGGGCAGAACGCTATGACCGGGATCTGTCTAACATCTTCGCACTTCAGGACGAAATAACCAATAAAATCATTGATCAGTTGCAGGTTAGGCTTTTTGACTCTGATATCGCCGAAAAGGCGCACACGGAAAGTGTAGACGCCTACACTCTTTACCTTAAGGGGCGACGCTACTTTCACATGCGTGCCAGAAACTATCTTGAAAAGGCGCGTACGCTTTTCCTTGAAGCAGTGCAGCAAGATCCTGACTACGCCCGCGCTTACGTGGGGTTGGCTGAATGCGAAGCAAGGCTTAACGATTGGCATGGCACAGATTTTCCGTCAGAAGACATTGTCAGCATGGCTCAACGTGCCATCAATCTCGATCCTAACTTAGCAGAAGCGCATGCCTCCCTTGGACTGGCATTGCAGATTGTCGGGAAGAATGAAGCCGCGGTTGTGGCTTATCGCAGGGCGCTGTCGCTTGATCCGCTTTGTTATGATGCGCATCATAACTTTGCTCGTTATCACCGGGGGCAACTGGATCATAAGCAAAGCGCCTATCATTTTACACGCGCTCTTGAAATCAAGCCGGACGATTATCGGTCGCCACTCCTACTTGTTGCCGACCTCGTCGAACTCGGACGTCTGGATGAACGTGACCTTTACCTTGAGATGGGCCTTAAGCGGGCTATACAGGCGGTAGAAAGCAATCCTGATAACCCTGATCCGCTCGAATTGTCGGCGTCCGTTTTGGCCAGCTTGGGAAGGTATGATGAGGCACGCGCGTGGTTGAGTCGAGCTCTTACCATGGAAACCCACAGCTATTCGACCGACGGTTATAACGTGGCCTGCGTTTATGCATTAATCGGTGAAACTGAAAAAGCCTTGGAGTGTCTTGAGAAGGTATATCCGAGCCTTGGCCCCGTTCAACGGGATTGGATGCGAAATGATCCAGACTTCCAGTCTCTTCGCAATCATCCCCGGTTCCAGTTCTTGTTAAACGCCGCACCAAAAACGGACGCTTAGGGGCACGTGACTGAAAAGGAAAAAGACCGGCGCAAACGCGCCGGCCAGTCCAATAGGGAGAATGCAGAGTTGACCTCTGCATTGTGCAGTCACCACATAGATTTGGCGTTAGTTGGACCTCTTTGTGGACTATTGTGCGGTTGTGGCTTCTTTACCGACACAGCAAGCTACTGAACTTCAGACGATGGTTGCTCCGTCCGCAACTCGGTCATTGATGCGCTGCGCAACGAACAACCGCTCCGAGTCCAAACCGATACTTTAGGTTCAGTGATTTAGAGGCCGTTGCGATGTACCCTTCCATCCGTCTTGACGAAGCGGATGACCAACGGGACTAAACTAGATTCAGTTATGTTCTACACAATCCAAGATTTTCTGAGCAGCTAACTGAACCGACTTTCTGAACTGCATGATCTCTGAGTTCTCGGTCAGTCGGGCCTTCATCTCTGTGTTCCCCAGTAGTTGGTTAATCGCATTCTCCAACTGATCCGGTGTCCAATCCCATCGGTTTAGCCTGAGACCGACACAGGTATCAACTGCCCGCTGGGCGTTGTCATGTCCGTCCCAGCAATAGGGGAGGATCAGCGACGGAACCCCGAAATACAGTGCTTCACAAAAGCTGTTGTTGCCGCCGTGGTGAATAAATAGATCGCATTGTTCAACCACGGAAGGCTGCGGGAACCATTCCTGCAGGTGAACATTGTCTGGCGCTCTGGAATAGGCATCAATCTGGGCGCCGACATTGATCAGAAAACGCATGTCCATTGTCTTGAATACGTCGAACAGGCTTTCAAAGAATGAGACATCCATGGCACCGAGGCTGCCAAAACTCACGTACACCAGAGGCCCTTCGTTACGGGGCATCTGAGGTACACGATAGGGACCTTCCTGGCGCACGCAGCCTTCGAGAAAGGTGAATTGTCTCGGGTCCGGCGCCTGCTCACGATCATGGCGAATGATAGACGGCGCCAAAAGAAGGTTTTGATGTGGTGATGTTTCCAGGAACTCACCTTCAGGCAATAGCTTAAGCCCGCGATCCTGGCGAAATTTGTTGTAGCGAGCATGAAGTGGGCCAAGGGTCTCCAGGTACTGGCCGCGGAATGTCGCGCACCCGGCAACGTCAGATGCCGGCAGGCCGGACAGGTACGGCGGTAGGCACTTGTCTGGCAACTCGGTTTCCGCGCAAGAAATGACCCTGACCCATGGGCACTTGGAGCGTACGATGGCAGGGAACATGATCACATTGTCGAGGACGACGACATCCGGGTTGATACGCTCTAGCGCCGATTCCAACCCCTGTTCGACCGCTTCCGCTGTCTCGACGATTGCGTTCCAAACCGGCTCTACATAGGTGGCCAGTTGGTCAGTTGGGTGCATGTTAAAATGCGGCAGATGATGGCTTAGGAATTCCTGCCAGTAGGTCTGGGTTTCTTCTTCTGTCAACTCTGACTGAACAGGGACAGCGAATTCGTCAAAACCGTAGTCTGCGAATACGCCACCAAAGCCGCCGTGGGTCAGGAAAACGGGGTGTGCACCCATAGCGCGAAGTTCCTGAGCGATCCCCACACAATTCAGTGCAGCCCCAAAACTAGCTTCGGGGAAAAACGCGATTACGGGTGCTTCCTTGCGGTTCATCATTCACTCACCGGATTGACCCGCGGGTTGCTTGGACTAGCGCCGGAGCACCACGATTAGCTACGCTGGGCCTTTGGTGCATTGAAAGCCGCAAATGCACCCTCATCTGATCCGCCGCAAGATCGAAATGACCCTGTTCGATGAAATCAAGTATACGCACGTGTTCATCGAGCGCCTGCCGCATCCGAAAGTCGATCATACCGAATGATCCGCCTGGCAGGTGGCGCAACCCATGATGGGCCATGAGAGCAGAAGCTAGATACTGGTTTCCGGACGATCGAGCGATGAGCTTGTGAAAGGCAAGATCCGCGTCTTGGAAATCCTGGCTATTGAAAGAGTTTTCCGACTGCGCCAGAAGCGCTTCGGTCTGGCTGCGGACCAGATCGGCGCGCTTGGTGTCCAACTTGAAACCGTCGGACAGAATGGCCTGCGGTTCCAGTATCAGACGAAATTCGTAGCTCTCTATTCGTCCGGAGCGGTCTCCCGGCATGCGCGTGAAAACCCAGGACTGACCTTCGGCTTTCTGAATCACACCTTGGGCCAGGAGGGCTTCGAGCCCACGCTGTGCAGCGCTGCGGGAAACCGAATATCTGCGGATCAGGTCTGTGACATTTATGGCACCGTCCAGGCGTCGGGCACCGCGATCTCGTAGGATGGCACCAGCGAGATCCACACCTGCTCCGATCGCATGTTGGTTGAGTATCGAATGCCCCTTTTCGGGTTCGCATTCTAGGACAAACCCGCCTTCTGCCGCTTTGCGTGCCATCCCCTCCTTTTCCAGCAGTCTCAATGCGGATCTAACCGGAGTGCGAGAGACACTGCACGAATCAGCAAGGGTTTTTTCCACCAGTCTGTCGCCCTGATGCAAATCGAGATCCATCGCAACATCCAGTATTTTTTGAGCAAGTTTCAAGTGTTTGCTTGGTGGCATAAGAAGACGGCTTTCGTCATACCTAATTAATATACAATAAAAACGGTATCTTAAATGGCTTGGCCGGGCCATACAAAAGTGATTCAAAAAATTGTTGAGTTTTATTTCATCAAAAAATACCGTGATTGCATCAAATATCTCGCCCCAGAAGCGAGCGCGGATGTCAAGGGAGGAAGACATGACCAACAAGTTCACCAATTCGTTCCGTTTGCCATTTGCTTGGCTCACCGCCGGGGCGGCCTGCGCACTCAGCGTTTTTGCCGGAGCGGCCCAAGCAGAAAAAATCGTGATCTCGAACTGGGACGGCTACATGCCGCCGGACCTGCTGGAGAATTTCACCAAGGAAACCGGTATCGAGGCCGAGCTCTCGGTGCATGGCACCAACGAAGAAATCATGGGCAAGGTCGTAGCCGGTGGAGGCAAGGGCTACGACGTTCTTTTCGTCTCGTCGCCTTTTGCCGAGGCGTTAAACAACCTGGGGCTGGTGGCTGCAATCGACCACGACAAGGTTCCGAATGCCTCCAACCTGTATGACGAAGCTAAAGAACTAGCCCATGATCCGGGCAACAACTATTCAATGCCATACGCTTGGGGCACGACGGGCTTATGCTACCGGTCAGACCTGATGGCAGAGCCAACTTCGTGGAACGATCTGCTCAAACCCTCTGACGACCTTAAAGGCAAAGTGACAATGCTCTCGACGGATCGCTGGCTGATGGGGGCTGCTGCGCTAGCTCTCGGAAAGTCGCTGAACGATACGTCGGATGAGACGTTGGCGGCTACAAAGGACCTGCTGGTTGCGGCGAAGCAGGATTTGCTGGCCTACGACGACGCAACTTTTTATCTGAAGTTGGTATCGGGCGAGGCAACGATGGTTCACGCCTGGGATGGCTGGTGTAACTACGGCATCGGTGAAAACGCGGACATCAAGTACACGATACCATCAGAAGGATCGGATCTGTGGGTAGATGCGCTAGTCATCACGGAGGCATCTGAAAACAAAGACGCGGCGCATGCCTTTTTGAACTATGTCTTGGGCGCGGACGTCGGTGTCTGGGTTGCCAGCAATATCCTTTACAAAACGCCGAACAAGGCTGCGATGGAGGCGCTGGACCCGTCCTTGATCGAAACCTTCCCGAACATGGGGATGTCGCCTGCAGACCTTACCAAGTACGAGCAGTTGCGCGATCTCGGCAATGGCCAGAAACCCTTTGCACGGACCGTGACCGAAATCATGGCCGCACAGTAAGTGATCAAATCCTGAGCAAAACCCGACCCGAACAAAGGGTCGGGCCGATACGACATCACTCCACAGATTGCCAAGTATATGCCCAATCGACTTAAATCGGTGATCTTGCTGGGGCCGGGCCTTGGCTGGCTTGCGCTTCTTATGGTGGTGCCGTGTGGTCTTATTTTTACCTATGCGTTCTTTGAACGCGGTATCTATGGCGGCATCGACCACGTCTTTACGATTGAAAATTTTGTGCGAGCCGCCGATCCTCTTTACCTCGGGATCTTCTTACGCTCGGCCAAGATTGCATTTCTGGCCACCATAATCGCGATCCTTATCGCCTATCCGGCTGCCTATGCCATCACGCTGGCGCCGCACCGTTGGCAGACCGGTTTGCTGATTTTGGTGATCCTGCCGTTCTGGTCCAACTACTTAATCCGCACTTACGCTTGGATCGTGATGCTGAACCGCGAGGGCTTAATCAATAATACTCTCCAGGGGGCAGGCTTGATCGATGAACCGCTGTCTCTGCTTTATAATAATTTCGCTGTGATCGTAGGGCTTGTCTACAACTACACCCCCTTTGTGGTTTTGGCGATCTATTCATCGCTGAACCGCATAAATGTCGAAACCATAGAAGCCTCGGAAGATCTTGGAGCGCCCGCTTGGGCTACTTTCTACCGGGTGATACTGCCACAGACCGTTCCCGGCATCGCGGCAGGTGGTGTCTTTGTTTTTGTGCTGTCGATCGGCAATTTCATAACGCCCGATTTGCTTGGTGGCGGGCGATTTCAGATGGTTGGAAACCTGATCTATGACCAGTTTCTGAGCGCCCGCGACTGGCCGTTCGGAGCAACGCTGTCGATGTTCCTGATTGCGATTATGATGGGGCTATTGTTCGCACAGGCGGTATTGGCCAATCGCGCAGCGGGACAGAGAGGGCAGGACTGATGCGGGGCCGATCTAACATGGGCCTAAAGCTGCACCTGGTTTTGTTTTACACCTTTCTCTATGTGCCGATCCTTGTGCTCATGGCGCTAAGCTTTAACCGGGCCGGACTTCCAACTATATGGACCGGGTTTTCGTTGGAATGGTACGGCAAGTTGTTTACCGCGGATCCAATACTGTCGGCAGCGCGCAACACGCTAATCGTGGCCTTAACCTCGACCGTTCTGGCGACAATAATCGGCACGCTTTTGGCGGTCGGTGTCGAGACACGGCGTAATTCTTCAGTTCTAGACGCGGTTCTGTTCGCACCGATGATCATCCCCGACATAGTTCTGGCCATCGCGCTCTTGTCCTTTTTCACCCTACTCAACATGACGCTGGGGCTTCATTCGATCATCCTCAGCCATGTCGTATTTAACATAGCCTTTGTTGTCGCCGTGGTGCGAACGCGGATGCGCAATTTCGACCATTCGATACTTGAGGCCAGTGCCGACCTTGGGGCCAGCGAATTCACCACCTTTCGTCGCATTCTGCTGCCCGCCATCGCGCCGGGGGTTATCGCCGGGGCGCTGTTGTCTTTTACCCTGTCTGTGGACGAATTCATTATTGCCTTCTTCACCGCAGGTGCTGGGCAATCCTCGACCACGTTGCCGATGCAGATTTACGCAATGATCCGATTTGGCGTTACGCCGGAAATCAACGCGATGGCTACCATCGTCATGTTCGTTTCGTTCACGCTGGTCTTCTTCGCGCAGCGTGCCGACAAAGAGGTTTTCAGCCGATGAGCCAAGGGATTCAACTCAGGAATATAACCAAGCGATACGGTTTGATGACTGCGATCGACAACGTTTCACTGAATATTCGCGATAACGAGTTCTTTGCACTTCTGGGCCCATCGGGCTGCGGCAAGACCACATTGTTGCGGACGCTGGCGGGGTTCGAAACACCACAGGAAGGACAGGTTATAGTTGCCGGGCAGGACGTGACAAACATACGCCCCAGCAGGCGGCCCCTGAACCTGATGTTCCAGTCATATGCCTTGTTTCCGCACATGAGCGTCGAAAAAAACATCGCCTATGGGTTAGAGATGGAGAGATTGCCCAAGGAAGAAATCGCCATGCGGGTGGCCGAGGTTCTGGAAAGCGCAAAGCTTTCAGGCTTTGCTGGACGCAAGCCGGATCAGCTTTCCGGTGGGCAGCGACAGCGGGTCGCTTTGGCGCGCGCGCTGGTCAAAAGGCCAAAGGTCCTGCTGTTAGATGAGCCCCTTTCGGCTCTGGACAAGAAGCTGCGAGAAGAGATGCAGTTGGAACTCAAACGGTTGCAGCACGAGGTGGGGATTACATTTCTGATTGTGACTCATGACCAGGAAGAGGCTCTAGTCATGGCCGACCGGATCGCGGTCTTGAATGATGGCAAGCTGGCGCAGGTCGGTACTCCTCACGAGCTCTACGAACACCCCGGATCGCGCTTTGTTGCAGATTTTATCGGCGTGATGAACTTTCTGGATGGTAACGCCGTCGACGGCGGTGTCGATGTCGACGGGGCGGGGGTGCTGAGGGGCGTTTCCGAGCTGCGCGGTGCTGCCACGATTGCTGTGCGCCCGGAACGGGTCAGCCTGATGCAGACCGCCCCTCAAGATGGGCGCAACTGCCTTCCCGGCACTGTCGAAGAAGTCGCCTATCACGGGTCAGACCTGGGTGTGCATGTGCGCGTTCGCGGCGGGAGGAGCACCCTTTCCGCCCGCGTTCCCGCCAGCCAAGCCGACCGTGAAAATATTCAGCCGGGTCAAGATGTCCACTGCGTATGGGATGCAAAACATTCCCGCATCCTTCCCAACTGCTAAGCCAAATCTAACCGGAGAACTACAATGTCACAGAAAACCATCGCCTTCTTCCCCGAAGCTGCCTTTGGCCCTGCGCTGAATTCGGTTGGTATCGCGCAGGCCTGCGAAAAATTGGGCCACAAGGCAGTATTTCTAAGCGATCCCGGCTTTGTTGAGGTATACGAAGGTTATGGGTTCGAGGCACATCCAGTAGCCCTGTCCGAGCCGATGGAACCAGAGGCGATGGCGAAGTTCTGGGAAGATTTCATCAACGGTCACATCCCAAATTTTCGCAAAAGCCCGATTGACCAGATCGATAACTACGTCAAGGATTGCTGGGAGGCGATCGTCGACAGCGCAAAATGGGCGCAAAAAGATCTGCCCGAGGTACTGGCAAAAATCAAACCAGATATGATCTGCGTGGATAATGTCATTATGTTCCCAGCCATTAAGCAGTTCGGCGTACCGTGGGTGCGGATCATCTCATGTTCCGAAAACGAAATCCCTGACCCGATTGTGCCGCCGCATTTATCAGGCTGCCGGGTGGATGACCGCGAGGGCATGGCGGCCTATGAGGCTAAATTCCACGAGGTGATCAAGCCGATCCACGACGACTACAATGCGTTCCTGGCCAGATGCAACGAAGAGGCCTATCCGATTGGAGAGTTTTTCGAAGCGTCTCCCACAATGAACCTTCTGCTTTATCCCGAGCCTGCAAAGTACGAACGACAGAACCCGCTGGACCCAAACCGGTTCCAGTATCTTGAAGGTTGCGTACGCGAAGAAGAACCGTTTGAGGTGCCAACGTTTAAGTCCAAAAATGACAAACCACTTCTCTATGTATCTTTCGGGTCGCTTGGCGCAGGCGATACCGACCTGCTAAAGAGGATCATTTCGACCATTTCCAGGTTGCCTTACCGGGCGCTCGTAAATGTCGGGGATTACATGGATGAATACACAGACATTCCCGACAACGTGCACATACAGAGCTGGTATCCTCAGCCTTCGGTAATTCCGCAGGTTGACGCGGTGATACATCATGGCGGTAACAACTCGTTCACCGAGTGCCTATATTTCGGCAAAGCAGCAATCATTATGCCCTATGTCTGGGACGGCCACGATAACGCCACCCGTGTTCAGGAAACCGGCCACGGGTTCGGGTTTCACCGATACGATTGGACCGATGATGAATTGGCTATTGCCCTCGAAAAATGTATCAACGATCCAAGAATGCAGGCGAAGATGGCGGCAACCTCTGTTCACATGCAGTCACGGCATGGCCCGACCAAGGCAGCCGGCATTCTCGACGACATCCTGAAAGCCGCTGAATGAGCAGTGCCCCGCATCTTTCCGAAATCTCGACCCGCACCGACCTCACGGACTGGGGGCCACAGCCGGATATGATCGAAGGCCAGTCTCATTCATCGGGTATGCTGGTTCACAAGGGTCCTGACAACCGGCCGGAGATCGGCGCATGGGTCTGTACTCCAGGCCGCTGGCGCCTAACAATCCCGCGTGACGAGTTCTGCTATTTTGTGCAGGGCCGCGCGGTCTATCGGTCGGATGCAGGCGAAAGCATCGAAGTTACGCCCGGAACGGCCGTACTATTCCCCGCCGGTTGGGTAGGGGAGTGCACGGTCGAGGAAACATTGCGCAACACCTACTACCTAACGGATCGCGAACCTGAGTCATGACCACGCCACGTATGCAAAACCCGCTCCAGCAGACTGATCTTGTCGATTGGGGGGTAATCCCGACGATGATTGAAGGGCAATCCCGCACCTCGGGAAAGCTGATCCACAAGGGGCCTGATGGCCAGTCCGAATGCGGCCTTTGGGTCTGCACTCCCGGTATGTGGGAATGTCACGTCACTAAGGACGAGTTCTGCCACTTTCTGGAAGGCCGCTGTACCTATGTCCATGAAAGCGGAGAGGTAATTGAGATTACTCCCGATACGGCGGCCTTTTTCCCGCAGGACTGGAAAGGCGTTTGTACTGTCCACGAGACGGTCAAGAAAGTGTACATGATCCGCTAACGGCGCAATGCCCGTCAAACAAGGGGGCTGCCCAATGCGCGACCCGTTCAAATCCACCTACTACCTCAACCCCAAGCATGTGCCATTGGAGGGTGGTGGGACCACTCTGGTCAACCCGTCTACCTTGCAGCCAGTCGGTGTTTTTGGTGAGCCGTCGCCGCAGATCGTGAACCAGGTTCTGGACCGGGTCAATGCGGCGCAAAAGAAGTGGTCTGCGATGGACTGCAAATCTCGCGCGCGGGTATTGCACCAGATCGCCAACGACATCGAAAGCGGCGACATGACTGAGATCGCCCGCTTGATGACATTGGAAACGGGCAAACCTTACCCTGAATCGATTGGCGAGATTGCGAACATCCCGCCGGTTTTCCGCTACTATGCCGAGATGGCGCGCGATGACGCGGGCAAGATCGCCGGCACGATGCAAACTGGATCATTTCAGTATCAGACATACGAGCCCTACGGCGTGTCCGTGCATGTGGTTCCGTACAATTTCCCCCTCATTCTTGGCTGCTGGTCGATGGCCGCATCACTTGCGGCAGGTAACGGTGTAGTGTTGAAAGCCTCACCCGCAGGAACTTTGTGCACGATGGCGTTCATGGAGTTTTTTCGGGCGTTGCCCCAAGACCTGATTGCTTGCCTGCCGGGTGGTGCAGACGTGGGCAAACAGCTGATTGCCAGCCCCAAAACCCATGTGGTCGCTTTTACAGGGTCCGTGCCGACAGGTCGTGCAGTCGCAGTGGCCGCAGCAGAGAACCTAAAACCCGCAGTGATCGAGGCTGGGGGAAGCGATCCACTGATCGTTAGTAAACACGCCGACATCGCGGTCGCTGCTGCGGGGGCGGTTACCGCTGCATTTTTGCAGTCGGGCCAGGTTTGCACATCGTCGGAACGGATTTTTGTAGTGGATGACGTGTACGACGATTTTGTCGATGAATTCGTGACCCGAACCCGGAAACTGCGCATCGGCGACGGAATGGGGGTGGCGGAAATCGGACCTTTGGCCTCCAAGGAGGCACGCGACAAGGTCGAGCGGCTGGTGCGTGATGCAACTGAGAAAGGCGCGGTGGTTGAGGTAGGAGGCGGTACCCCGGATCACGCCGGGCCGGGTTGGTTTTTCGAACCAACGATCCTGACCGGCGTGACGACGGACATGGCGTTAACTCAGGAAGAGGTTTTTGGGCCAGTCGCCTCGGTCATTCGGGTGAGCGACTTTGACCAAGCGCTTGAACTGGCAAACGCGTCACAATTCGGTCTTGGCGGATGCCTGTTTACCGGCGACTTGGATGAGGCATTTCAAGGGGTGAATAAGCTACAGGTGGGGATGGTCTGGGTCAACAACCCGCTCGTGGACAACGATGCCTTGCCTTTTGGCGGCGTCAAGAATTCTGGGCTTGGGCGCACGCTGGGCCTTCAAGGCCTCGAGGCTTTCAGACGGCCCAAGATGGTCGTGATTGATCCGAAGGCGAAGGAGGCGGACTGGTGGTATCCATATCCCGACGACTGGTTCTATTCAGATGACGTACAGGGCGGGAGAAAGCACAGCGGCTAGGATGGTCGGTGCGACCTGATCGACTCTACAACTGAAGATGAGCTAACGGCAGGATTGTCCGCAACGCGGTCATTGATTGGCTGCATAGCGAACGACCGCTCCGAGCCAAAGCGGACATGTCCGTTCCACATATTATGTGCGTCCTCAGGGAGAGGGACCGCAAAAGCTTCGGTGCTTGCGATACCCCGGAACTCACACAATAAACATGGCCCATCGCGCTGCGTTTCACTAAGCTGGCTGAGTTGTCCTGGATCGTGGAGGAACGATTGTGTGGTGGATAAGACCACTGATTGCCGGAGTATCCCTCCCGTGCCTGCTTTTAGGTCTTCTGTTCTTTGCAGCCTCGCTGACCCCCTCCCTCATTCCACGCGAGCCAATGGTTCAGGGATTATTAGGCGGGATCTTGGTGGCGCTTGGCTACCTACTGGGACGTGTGCTCGAATTGATTTGGCAGGCCGCCGATCTGCCTCGCATGCGCGGACGTCTAGCGCTTGTTGGCAACATTGTCTTTGCAGCTCTTGTTGCCGGATTTTCAATATGGACGCTGACTTTCAGCTTTGAATGGCAGAATGAGCTACGCGCAAAAATGGGGATGGAGCTTGCAGATGCAAAGCACCTGGCGCAGATCCTCTTGGCAGGGACCGGAACCTTTGCGCTTTTTTTTCTGATCGGCGCGTTCGTGGCGGCCCTGTTCCGATGGGTCAGGGACCGCTTCTATCGCTTCATGCCGCCGCGCCGGGCCAACGTTCTGGGCGTTGTGACGGTCGCCCTACTGCTCTTCGTCGTCACCCGCGACGGCATTTTCGACTGGTTGGTCACAGGCCTGGATGAAAGCTTCGAGGCCGCTCAGATGCTGTTTGATATCGCGCCTGACCTGCCCGAAAGACCGGATCAGGCTGGTTCCGAAGCGTCTCTGATTGACTGGGCGGCGATGGGTCAACCTGGTCGAGATTTCGTCCTGGATGGCCCGGACGCCGAAGCGATTTCCGCCTTCACAGGCAAACCCGCGCTGGACCCTATTCGGGTTTATGTCGGCCGGGCGAACGGCGAGTCACCGCAAGAGCGGGCCGAACTGGCACTTGCCGAGCTAAAACGGCTGAGGGCTTTTGATCGGGAAGTTCTGATCGTTACTAGCCCCACAGGAACCGGTTGGATGGACCCGGGTTCTCACGATCCGGTGGAATACATGCACAATGGCGATATCGCGACGGTTAGCGCCCAGTATTCCTACCTACAATCGCCTCTGGCACTGGTTCTAGAAACCCGGACCGGACTCGATCAGGCGACCGCGCTTCTCGACGTGGTGCACTCCTATTGGCGGACGCTGCCAAAGGATCGCCGCCCAAGATTTTACGTGCATGGTCTGAGCCTTGGTGCCTGGTCGTCGATGTACGCCACCAACCTCTTCCGCCTTGCCGACGACCCGATCGATGGAGCCTTCTGGGCCGGCCCGCCGTTTCCGTCACGGTTCTGGCAGCAAGCGCAAAACGCGCGCGATCCTGGCAGTCCATGGGTGCTCCCCATCATTGGGAACGGATCGTTCGTCCGATTTGCGTCTCACTTCTCGGATGCCTCTCAAGCCATCGCTGACTGGGGGGAGATGCGGATCGTATTCCTGCAGTATTCCAGCGATCCGATCGTTTTCTACGATCCGAGTTCCCTTTGGCGGGCACCGCCCTGGATGAACGAACCTCCAGCCGAAGATGTTTCAAAGCAACTCGTCTTCATCCCGGTAGTCACGCAGTTTCAGTTGGCCCTCGATATGGCGTTATCTTTTGGTACGCCACCAGGACATGGACACGCCTATTTTGCGCAGGATTACATCTCGCCCTGGGTCGAGGTCACGGCCCCTGCGGACTGGACTGCTACAGACACCAAACGGCTGAAAGCGCATTGCGATATCGGGTACCAGCTTGGATGCCGGAACCGGTGAACCAGTGTCGACGTTCCTTAATCTGTCTTGCGAGCTCGGCACACGCCGTCGATAGAAGTTGAGAGATTATTCCACATTCCTGAGAAGCGGCGTGCAAGGCGAACGACCGCTATGCGGACAAACCAACCGTTCGACAACAAACTCCCAATCTTTGGATTTGCGCGTCATTCATAGAGCGCTCAACACCTCCAGACCCCTTGTGGACAGGAGACAATCTGAGCCATTCACTGCTTACCACAAGAAACGCCCAACTCAAACTTTCTTCATGCCAAGGCAGTAGATTCCCAATAATGTTCAAAGACCTGTGAACCTCAATTTGGTGACATGATCATCGTCTTTACATAAGCTGAGTGGGTTGGGTTAGTGACATGTCTACCGTTTTGTGATCCGCGTTCCGTCAACCAATCCTGAAGATGGGTAGAGAACAATTAAATCATCCGCGTTCAAACCACTGGCGACGCTGGCGTGCACGCCATTGGTCGCGGCGACTTCGATTGGTTGTTCGAAGATTTTTCCATCCTCGACCAGAAACACAAACAAGCCTTGCTGCGCCCGGAACATTGCACTAGCAGGAATAATCAACGCTTCCGGATCTTCCTGAATGACGATCCGTACTTCTACCCGGTACCCGTGGCCCAATCGGCCGGTGGATACATCGGGTGTTTCCATTGAAATCACAACGTTTACGCGCTGTTCCTCGACCCCCAAGGCCGAGAACTTTGTAAATCCAAGCGGATCGATGCGCTCTACCGCTCCGTTAATCGGCTTCCCCCCGCCCCATTCGTCAATAATAACACGATCGCCCACGGACACCTGAACAGCGTCAGAAGACAAAAGTTCGGCAACAACCTCAAGGTCTCCGTCGATGTCGCCGATTTCCAGGATGGGAGCCCCCGCAGGCAGCGTAATTTCGTTTTGCTGTATCACTTGCAGAACCCGCCCAGTTGCAGGCGCCAGCAGCGGGATCACTTCGTCCGAGTGTGATGTAAGTGCCGATGCAATGCCACGGTCATCAAATCCGATCAGCTGAGCACGCGCATTCGCCAGTTCTGCGGTTCGAACCGAAATAGCAGCCTCGGCACTGTCGACTACGGCCTGGGCGACTCGGCCTTCGCGCTCGGCGCGGGCCAACGCCGCCTCACTGATGCGGCCGTTCTTCATTAGCGACTCCGCGCGTTCCAGATCTTCTTCCGCCAGCGCCAGATCTGCGACCGCTTTGTTTAGATCGGCGCGGGCCACGCGGAGAGCAGCTTCTGCAGCAGTGACCGCCGCGCGGGCCTGTTCGCGCGTCCGTACATCAAGCATGGAGGGATTGGTGGGCAACATGCGTGCGATGACCGTTTGATCCGCAACAACCGGATCACCCGGCTCCACACCAACGCGGAGCAGTCGTCCGGCAACTGGTGTCGCCACAACATATGAATCGTGCACACGCGTGCGCCCCTCTTCATCAACCGTGACGATTAGGTCCCCAACTTCAACCTGAGCCAGATCCACCGCCACCGCTCGAGGCCAGAACGCTACAAGCAACACGATCGCAATTATCACAATGGTGACAATCGAAAGCACCCACCGTGATTTTTTTTGCGCCATCAGGACTACTCCTTAATTTTCAACGCTTCGACCAGGTCAACCCGGTCCACATCTCGCTTTACAATCCAGCCAGAAACTATTGAAGCAGCCAGAACCACCAGCACCGCAGTGCCATACCCGCTGGGATTAAACACGCTTGGGACCTGATAAATGTCGGTGCTAAAACCTGCCGATATCGCAAACGACAAAAAGTAGCCCATGAGTGCTCCGAGAGGTAAAGCAACGAGTACGACAACCGCCAACTCCCCCAAAAGCACATAAGATGCTTCGCCCTTCGTGAACCCGATGACGCGCAGGCTTGCCAGATCACGCATGCTTTCAGAAAATGAAATGCGCGCGGTGTTATAGATGATCCCAAAGGTGATCACAGCCGCGATGAGCGCCATCAAATAACGGGTGGACCCTGCGCCTTCGTTCATGATCTTTTGCATCGCTTGCTCCGCATCACGCTTGACCGAGATCCCGGCCACCCGCGGCAGTTCTGCAAAGTAAAGCTGCAAGGCCTCAAGCCGATCGGATTCCGCCGACAGGTAGACTGCCGAGACACGCCCCGGTTCTTTGAGTATGCGGTTAAGCCCGTCGAGGGACATATACGCAGGAGATCCAAGCAAAGTTTCCGCCACACCTGTAACTTGTACAGTCAATTTCGGACGCCGCCCCTCCAGCACGTCAATTTCAATGGTATTTCCGATTTCCGCACTCAAAACTTTTGCCAAAGCAGTCGAAAGCACAATGCCATTCGTGTGAAGTTCTACCGGTTCCAAGTCTGACTTCAAAGCGCGGTTCAGACGCGCGTCTTGTTGCAGCCCGTTTACCGCACCACGATACTGGCGCAGTCCATGCCGAAACAACACAGGCACCACACGAACGGGCTCAACGGTATGAACGCCGTCGAGCGATGCAAGCTCATACTGAACCGTATCGGACAGCGGATGTGTAAAACTGACCATGGCATCACTGCGGTCAATGACGGAAAACGTCATATCAATGGTCTTGTCGAAGCCGGCCAGAATGCTAACCATACCAACAGTCAGTGCCATCCCGCAGGCAATCCCGACAATCGCGCCGAGGATACGGCCGGGTTGCCTCACAATGCGACGCATCACCATTCGGGTTGGCTGGTCCAAAAGCCTTTTTATGCGCGGACCGAAGGCCCCAGTCCTGCTATAATCTACCGGCGCGGGAGGTCGCATAGCGATCGCGGGTGTCAGACTGAATACCGATCTCAGAACGAGAATTGCGCCTGCGGATGCCGCCAAGACACTGACTGAGACTCCAAGAGCAAAGGCACCTGCACTGATCTGGAAAACGAGGAACGGAAACTTGTAGTACGTCTGGTAAACACCCGACAAGAGGCGCCCCAACAGAATCCCAAGCGCCCCGCCGAAAACGGCACCGCACAATGCGATCACCAAAACAAGCTTGAAATAGTGAACACCTATTTCAAGGCTGGTGTACCCGAAGGCTTTTAGTATTCCTATTTGTTCTCGTTCGGATTGGATCATTCGGGCAATCACGATATTGAGCAGGAACGCCGCGATAGCCAGAAAGATCGGCGGCACCACCCCTACTGTTGCGCGAAGACCAGCGATTTCTTCTGTCACGAACCTGTTGGACGCTTGATCTTCCAAACCGTAAGCGCCCAAACCTCCATATTTGTCGAGTAGGCGGTTTGCCCCGGCGATCACCTCCTGCGTATTGGCATTTCTTGAGAGCAAGAGCAGCGCTTCGTTGAAAGCCCCCTTCATGTCGAAGGCTGCTGCCATGGCATCCTCCAACATCCACAAAACGGCAAAGCGTGTGTCGTCCGGCACAATTTCTCCCGGAGCAGCGATGTAGATGAACTCCGGGCTTTGCGCCAATCCGACAACAACAAAGGTTCTTCGAGCGCCGTTCATCGTCGCAGACAGACTATCACCAGGTGCCAGACCAACGGCGTCGGCAAAGCTCTGCAATAGCAAGACTTCGTCATTGCGCCCGACACGGGGCGCGCGACCGCTTGTAAGCATGTAGTTGTTGATGAGCGGACGAGCATCCCGCGGTATTGAAAGTGCCGTGGCGCGCACGGGTCTGCCAGCCTCTTCCAGCGTAATCAGAGCCCCGCCAGTCACCCGCCCTTCAACCGCCGTAACGCCGGGCAGATTGGCCAAATGCTGAAGCACCGTTTGCGGCGCGCGCGCGGCTGGAGCAAAGACATCCGCAAGGCGGTAGCGTTCGTAATACGTACTGCGTGTCTCGGAAAGCGTACCAACCAAACCGGTCATCATCACGAGGGTCATTACACCCAATGCGATAACACTGGCTATCGCGACGGCTTGCCCTTTCAAGCGGCGCAAAGTCCGAACTATTTTCTTGTCAAGCGGACTCACCAGTTGATCTCGTCAGGTGTGAGCTTTTCGGAATTGGCCTGAACATCTTGGATCATGCCGTCTGCAAACTTTATTACCCGGTCAGCCATATCTGCTGTTGCAGCCGCATGTGTTACAATGAGAACAGTGGTGTTCAGTCGTTCATTGACGTCTTTCAGCACCCGAAGCACGGCCCGACCTGTCTGGCTGTCGAGCGCTCCGGTCGGCTCGTCGCAGAACAAAACAGTGGGTGTTTTCGCAATGGCACGCGCGATGGCTACGCGTTGCTGCTCACCCCCTGAAAGCTGCGCTGGAAAGTGATCTTTCCTTGCGTCCAGCCCGACAAGGTCCAGTGCGTCCGCGGGTCGCATCGGGTTCTGTGCAATTTCGGTGACCAATTCCACATTCTCTTCGGCTGTAAGGCTGGGCATGAGATTGTAGAACTGAAACACGAACCCGACATGATGGCGCCGGTATAGCGTCAAGTCGCGATCCGAAAGGCTTGTCAGCTCTGTACCTCCAAACCACGCTTGCCCGCCCGATGCGCGATCGAGGCCTCCGAGTATATTTAGTAAAGTGGACTTCCCGCTGCCTGATGCACCGAGCAGTACGACCATCTCACCTTTCGGGATTTCAAGGTCGACGCCCCGCAGAGCGTGGACGGCGGCTTCCCCTTCCCCGTACACCTTGGATAGAGCTTCCGTACGAAAGGTATAACCAGGCAGGTGTTTCATGACGACACACTGTAATAGCGGGGGCGGCGGGTCAACACATTGGCAAATACGGCAACTTGTCCTTTGGTCCATGCTTTCTATTTATGTCGAACGCAAAATGCCGGGCCTTAACCCAACTTTATCTTTGAGCTGTGCTATGCATCGCCCGTTGGCGACTTGGATTGATAGTACGCATTGGGACTCAGAGCAGTCTTTCGCTGCAGCGGGAACCAATGACAGCAACGCGGACAAAGCCGCCGTTCTTAACTCTGAACGAATTGGCTGCACTCTGCGCTGATGTGAGCCTTTGTTACGCCGTCTAGCGCGTCCTGAGTGTATTGCCATCCAAATAGGCGAAACGAATGAAGCGCGACATTAACTCTCGGCTTTTTGGCGGATGAGCTTCTTCGAAATCACTAGGTGAATGCTTCAACAATATGCGCGTTGAGTTCATAAATGGATTCCACGTTTGTAGCGCCGTCGTAGAATGTAACGTCGCTGACTCGGCGTTCAGCTAGCAGTTCGCCTTCGATCCAATATGCATCGAAAATCGATTTGAACTCGATGCCCTTAGGGTAAACTACATGAATGATCTGGTTCGGTGGCGGCGAAGGTGTATGAACGCAAGAACCTGCAACCGGAACAAACAGGAATTCGGTTACAACTGCCCCATCGATTGTCAGTGGCACTATGTACCCCGGCAGCCTGATTGTGGTCCCCAGAATTTCTAAATTTGGGCCGCGCCCGATTGAGTTGTTTTGCGCAATGATTTTTCGGCGCTCTTGCATGAGCCTTTCTACGTCGACATCATGGGCGGACAGAACACCATTGGCCGCCTTGTATTCTTTAATTAGATCAGGATTAGAGCGCTCGCTGGTACTGGATGTTCGCCAACGAACTTGCGTTCGCATAGCGTTCAACAACGGATATGGCAGCTTTTCAAATGGGGTTTCCAGAGACTTTAGGGCCGGCTTCAAATCGCGCCAGCTAATTGCAACATGTTCCTGAATAGACTCGTCTAGCGATGAGGAGCGTGAGGCAATGGCCAAATCAAGTAAGCGCTCAGACATGTCAAAACGCTTTGCCCCTGAAGGAGAAGATTGGGCAGCAGGTTTTTGTGGGCTTTGGGCAATCTCCGCCTGAGCAGCTTGAATGTGTGCGAACGCAAGAACTAAAATTACTAGAGCGATCAGGTTGGTTGTCATTTCAGTGGTCCACTTGTTCCTCATAGTTGCGACGGATTCCAGTTTTCGGCCGGGGTCCAATATGCAAAGGATCGTTCTCTCTCGTGTTTTTGTTGTCCCCATTCGCTGAAAGCAGTCTCCTGGATCATGCTTCTAAACCGCCAATCAAAAAAAGAACGACAAACCCAGTTTTAGTTGTCTGTCCGGTCCGCCGTCAGGTCTGCGCTCTAGAGTGTAGTATCCCACACTGACATCCATAGCGGTGCCTTTTGCCTCATTGATGATCGAGGTCTTACCAGCGGTCAAACCCAGTGGAATCGCCCAAGCTTCGTCATTGCTGGCGGAGTTCCAATTGTACGAAACGACGTTATTGTACCCGATGTACCAACCCTCTCCCAAACCATAGTTCAAAATAGGTTGCAGGATGGTCACGTTGAAATCGTTCTCGCCCCACATATGGGCAACAACACCACCCCACGACAGGTCACCGAATTGCCCAAACATGACAAAGGCGGGGCCAGCGCCCCAACCTGCACCTTGCAAGGCGTCATTCGTGTGCGTGGGCAGGGAAACTTGCAGGCCGTACCCCAATGCGATTCCGCTTTCTCCTGGGGTGGGGGAATAAAATGCCTGCACAGTTGAATCGCCGATGCCCCAGGTCAAATCATCTTCTTCCGAGGGATCGACAATTCCAGGCGGCAACACGGCTCCGGGCTGGACACCTTGGATCGGCACAATCCCCCGAAGCACCAGTGTGGCGTCAGTCAGCGGAACTGAATAGACGGGCTGTAGCTGAAAGTTGTAGCTGTCGTCGTCATTCGTCCCGGTCCTAAAGGCGATTGTATTGTCGGTGATCAGTGCTTTTGTGTCCGCAAGCGGGTTCGCCGCCTTCCGCGCTGCCTGACAAGCCGCGTCACAAGCTTGAGCTGCATTGGGTTGAAGACTCATCAGCCCAGCGAAGAAGACAGCACAAGCGTAAAGTCGACATTTCATCATTTGCTCCCGTGTTCCGCTTAGATTTTTCTGTAGACTTTTTCTAAACCTTCATTGCCGTCGCGCATTCATTTGGATGGTCCTTGTGCCGCAGCGACAATTGGTTGGCCAATCTCTGCACCAATGCTTCGGAACAGTTCCTGATGGTCATCCGTAAGCTGCGATAGGGTGACGATTTTCTCGAACTTCGCCAACTCAACCAACTGTGGAATGAAGGGCTCGATCAACGCTTCGTGCCGGGCGTGGGCAGCCGCATCCACATAGCGTTCATAGCCGTACACCGTCTCGCCCACTCGGGCGAACTCGTAAACTAAAAGCCCGTCATCGGTGGCAGAGGCCTCAACCATGTCTTTGGCCAAAGTATCAAAAGCCTGCGCGTTTTCCGCCGGAACGCTTAGTATGGCGATAAATGCGACTTCTTCCGCATGAGCATGAGTCACCATTGAAAAACTTGCAGCCAGCAAAAAAGCGGTACAACGAACCAGTCGTTTCAATTCTGGTCTCCTATCCGGAGTTTGTACGAGACGGCCAAGGGCGTTGTGCGCCCCAGCAGTCAAATGCCGTCCCGATGCGTGAACCGCCCATCCATTAGCGTACCCAACACCTTGATGTTCGAAATTTCACGCGGTTCGACTGCAGTAATGTCCTGATCGAGAACGACAAGGTCGGCATATTTGCCCACTTCGATGGACCCTATTTTGTCCTCCATCGCCTGCTGCGCCGCAGGATAGATTGTGACCGCTTTTAGCGACTCTTCCAATGAGGCCGGTTTGCGTGACAACGGGAACGGTTTGCTGTCCGGGTTCAGCGGGTCCTGCAACGTCATTGCAATTTCAACGTTCAGGAGCGGACCGATCAGATCAATTGGCGCGGATGGAACATCCGAGGAAATCGATACGTTGTGCCCCAATGCCATCAGCGACGAATAGCGGGCAAAAATCGCCTCGACCTTTGCGCGCCCCAACAGGTCCAAAGCGTTTACGTCCTGAGCTTCCCAGTCAACGTGGAAAAGCGGGGTCGTGTTCACCATGATCTCGTTTTCGATAACAGTCTCGTGGTCCTGATCAGATACCCAGAAATAGTGGTGCAAAAGGTTGTTCGGAACGTCATAGCCAGCTCCGCGCGCAGTCATGATCGCTTCCACCGTGTTGCGCACTGTTTGTGATCCATCGACGTGAGTGCCCACCGGAAGCCCGTTCTGATTGGCCTGCAAATAAACCGAAGTTATCATTGGGCCTTCAATAGCAGCCGCACCGCGCGTTGCAGACCCATCGGCGTAATCGTCCAGCATCCAAGCGGTTTTTGAACTCCAGTTCCCTTCCGGGTGAATCTTAATGCCCCAGATGCGCAGCATGTCGCTGTCGTATTGCTCGCGTAACTCGAGTGTGTGTTCCACGATTTCGTCAGCAGTGGCGGTCGGGTCCTTGAATCCCGTCGCAACAAAGGTGCGGATTGTTAGCTCACCATTCTTTTCGAGTTCGTGTAGGTGGGCCAGCGCGAGCTTCTCATCATCTTTCACAAGCGACAGATCGGTAACTGTCGGCATGGCCATCAAAGGCACGTGCACGGCTGTAATTCCGGTTTTGACGGCCTGATCGTAGAGGTTTTTCTGGATGTCAGGAATTTCACCTGCCGGGTCCCAAGCGCCTGCATTTCGAAATGCCGCAGCCCACTGGAACTCAATGCCGATTCCTGTCTGGTTGCCTTCGGCGTCGCGCTGCCAGAACATAACGCCCGGCACCTGATCCTCTTCGTCAGGGCTGACTTGACCCGCTTCAAAGGCTTTGGAGTTCATCCAAACATCGTGGATTGTGAAGTCGAGTATAAAGGCGGGACGGTCAGAAACCACCGAATCCAGATCTTCTTTTGTAGGCCAACCGCCATAAGCCACTTGATTGAACCCATAGCCAAGGATCAACTCCTCGTCAGGATTTGCATCGGCATATTCCTTGACTGCGGCCAAGGCCTCTTCAAGCGTTTCAATTCCAAACAGGCTGACACCGCGCGACGTCCAACCCGATGCAACGATGTGATCGTGACCTGATACAAAGCCCGGCAACAGGGTATCTCCGCCCAAGTCCAGAACTTCGGTGTTATCGCCGATCAGCGCCTCGGCCCCCGCGACATCGCCAACGTAACTAATCTGGTTCCCCGTGACCGCAACGGCCTGCGCGGTCGGCGCATCGTCGTTCATGGTAAGGACAGAGGCATTGGTAAAGACCAGATCGGCGGCCTGCGCGTACAGAGCAGTTGACGATACCAATAGCGCAGCAATGGAAAGTGTTAGCTTCTTCATGAGGCACTCCAAGGACGTTAACAGATTTTCTATGTTCGAGGTCGATAGTGTAACTTGAGTTTGAGACTGGCTATCCGAATCGTGCAAACTATTATGAATAATTGAATTTCATTATGGTGCGGATAGAGCCGGACGCAAATTAAGTTGACCGAGGCGCTATGTTCTTTTCCAAAAAAATACGTTCAGTAGAAGACCTGCCCAATTACAATGACGTTCAATACGAAGCGCTACTGTTATCTCCCCAAGGGCCAAAGCTGAATTGGCGCAGTGCCCAATACAATGGTTTTGGCGTTCACTCTGAAGAAGTTTATTCGCGTATACGTTATCAAGAGGTTCAACACAGCGGTACGGTCTTCTACGGTCTGTTCCTGCCAAATGGTGATCCGGTCCGATTTCAGGGAACCTTGTATGAGGATCCGTTTTTAGTGTGTTGGCAGGGACAAAAGCAGACAGAATATGATTACGTTGCTGAATCTGGCACCCAGATTTACATGCTGGAAGTCCCACGGCACCAAGTCGAAAAGCGGGGATGGTCAACATTTGAAGCCCCAATCCGCCTGTCCAAATCTGGCCGTCTGAATGCTCATGTCCAGATCATTGAAATGTGCCTTCGCCACAAACAAAGTGGCAGGGGCATGCAAAAGGTTTGCATGTTGAATGGCATATTCGAAAGCCTCGAAAACTTGGCAGGAGATTTATTTTACTGTGCTGAACCACAAATGGCTGAAGAGAAGGCGAGCCATAGTCAATGGAAGATCGTTTTGGCGGCAGAAGAGTTTTTTTCAGAAAACCCGGCTGGCACGAAACTAACGGTTCAAGAACTGTGTCGCGAACTCGGGGTATCCAGGCGGACACTCTTTCTGGCCTTTGAAAAACAGCTTGGTGTTGGCCCAAGCAAGTTCCAATCGATCGTCCAACTGCATCGACTAAGGTCGCTTCTGCAGGAAAGCACCTATGAGAAAGGTGTCGTTTCGAAGCTCATCGGCGAGGCAGGTTTTAGTCACCTAGGCCGGACATCAGTTGCCTACCGCCAATTCTTCGGCGAAACCCCTATAGAAACCGCGACCCGACCAAAAATTGGTTCAGGTGCAGGAGCTTCTTAAGACGAAAGTCCACTTTGGGCTCCCTGCGGGCACACGCTGCGCTGCTCACGAACGTTGGATATGCTGATGAAACCTGCCATTTGGCTCCTTGATAGATTCAGTTGGTCGACACGGTGTCGGTGCATGGAGAGGGAAGGAAGGATGGAGGACAATTGATGTCCATTTTTCAACTTCCTGCCATCACACCGAAACGCCCGCCGTGGAATAAAGGTCGCCTTATAGGCCAAAAACGCCCGCTTCTCGCGAAGCAGGTCTGGGCCATCCGCGTCCGGCTTGAACTCTCAGACAATCTCAGGGACTTGGCACTCTTCAATCTTGCGATCGATAGCAAGCTGCGAGGCTGCGATCTGGTTCGCTTGAACGTAGCCGATCTTGTTGCTGGTGATCGTGTCCGCGAACGCGTGACAGTTGTCCTGAGCAAAACAAAGCGGCCAGCCCAATTCGAGGTTTCGGAAAACACCCGCCAGTCTATCTGGACCTGGGTATGTCGCCCGGAGATGCTTGGACGCAATTTCCTTTTCCCAAGCCGCTTCCACGAAAGGCCGCATATATCGACGCGACAGTACGCGCGTTTGGTCCGCGATTGGGTGTCGGCGATTGGTTTGGAGCCAAGCGATTACGGCACGCATTCACTAAGACGCACCCAAGCGGCACTGATCTACCGGAAAGCAGGCAGTCTACGCGCGGTGCAGCTCTTGCTTGGCCACACCAAGATCGACAGCACAGTTCGATATCTTGGCGTTGAACTGGAAGACGCGCTGAGTATCGCAGAAAAGATCGACGTGTGAAGATTGGGCGGGCGGCAAGAGTCGCCCGCTTTTCGTGACTGGCAATTGTCGCATCAGTGCTGACCTTCCACTGGACTTCCGAGCCGAGACGAGCGCCACCGTTGTTGATTGAGTTGAATTTCTCGCCCGGATCGCCGGGGCTCAGGTCAGTAGCTGGGTTGTCATCATTGCCATGTGAATGCTTGCGGGAAGTAAGCAGTCACTCTAGAATATTTCGGCGAACGTCCTCTTCGAGAGCGAAAAGCGGGCGTCGCAATTTCGCGCCGCGCGTGCCCCTCAGCGGAGAAATATCGGAGGGTGAAACTCGCAGAGCGCGCAAAAAACCGGCCTCGAAAAATGGCTTGGTTGTGTGTAGTTGTATGGCTGAGCTTATTGCTCTTCCTGTACAGACAACAGCTAGGTGAAGAAAAAAGATAACGTCCAGACGAACGAGGAAATGAAAGACTGTACTTTCGGCCTCTCCAATCGACTTCAGGTGCCGACAATTTGGCATTTTCGTTCTGGGTGCTAATTCGCTTCTGAAATTGTTAACCCACCCCGCTTCACCAAGAGGTCAACAATTGCGGCAACCCCTTTTTTGTGACGAAGGGACGAAAACAAAAAAGGCCGTCCTTTGCGCATTCTGGCTGCGTCTCTTTCCATGACCTCCAGTGAAGCGCCAACATGCGGCGCCAGATCCGTTTTGTTTATGACCAGGATGTCGGATTTTGTTATGGCCGGTCCGCCCTTTCGTGGGATTTCCTCACCAGCGGCGACGTCAATCACATAGATTGTGAGGTCCGCGAGCTCCGGGCTGAAAGTAGCCGACAGGTTGTCGCCGCCGCTTTCGATAAGAACAATATCAAGATCGGGATGGCGTTCCTGCATTTCAGCGACCGCTGCTAGGTTGATCGATGCATCCTCGCGGATCGCTGTATGTGGGCAACCGCCCGTTTCGACGCCGATAATTCTATCTTGGGGAAGAATTTGCATACGCATCAATGCTTCAGCGTCCTCCTGAGTATAAATGTCATTGGTGATGACACTCACCGAACAGACGTCGCGCAGAGCTTCAGATAAGGCAGCAGTCAAAGTTGTCTTTCCGGCTCCAACCGGACCACCGATGCCAACGCGAAGAGGGCCGTTCATATTGTTCATGTACGGAATATCCTTGAATACTGTGTTTCGTGTTTCATCGACGCTATGTCCGTCAGGAACGCAGTCGAACTCAGTTCTTCTAAGCCTGCCATTTGCGCTTTTTCGGCGATGTGAGCGCATAGCGGTGTCAAATTACGTATCAGTCTCTGAGAATCGGTTTGGCCCAGCGGCACTAGGCGCGTTGCGCAGGCGACCAAGTTGCTTGCAAATGCTTGTAAATACATCTTTGTCGCCAGTAACATGGGGAGGCCCTGCAGACGTGCGGCGTGGCCTACTGAAACTGGGTAAGCATATTGTTGGATATCTAGTTCCCAGACGTCTCCTGTGACCGTTCCGAATGCTTGTCCCAGCAATTCGGTTTCCATTTTTCTTTCAAATGACGCGCAGATGGCCCGGGCTTTGGCATCGACACTGATAAGTTCATCTTTATCCTGAGCGTTGTATGCGGACACTACGAACAGAGCGTCATTCCATCCAGATCCATGTTCCAGCGCATGTGAAACCCAGGCTTGGGTATCTTGTGAACTGGAGACAGCTCCCTCGTCAATTGCAGTTTCCAGCCCATGAGAATAGGCAAAGCCCCCTACGGGATATGCCGGAGACAACCACTGGGTTAGCGTAAGGATATCAGCGTCAGTGGGCGTGGCCATGAGTCCTGCCGTGGCCATAGGCCCCACCTTCGGGGGTGAACGGTTCGTGAACCTCCCGAACCGAGGCTCCGATTTTCAGAAGCATGTCTCGGATCACATGATCGACCTGAATCAGAAGCCGATCCTTTTCGATTTGGCAGGGCGTGTGGCGATTGCCGATATGCCAAGCAATGCGCGTCAGGTCCGGGGCTTTAACCTCCAGCAACGCTTCGGGTGCAGCCTGTATTTCCACTTCGCGACCGTCATCCAGAACCAAAGCGCCACCGTGGTTCAACGAAGTCGTTTGTGCCAGATCGATGAGAATCTGTTCGCCACTTTCGCAGGTCAAAACCTTGCGCCGCAAAAAGCGGTCGTCATAGGTTAATGACAGACAGTCTGCTGGATCGCTATGCGTGTGATCCGAATACTTACGTGCAATACAGAGCAGGGCGGTCATACCGTCGCCTCCTCTGCAGGGGGAACGGTCAGAGCCAGATTGAGTCCGAAAATACCCGATGCACGATCCGTTCGCGCGCCAGGCCGCGCTTTTTCAACTCTTCGTCGCTCAGTGATTGCAGGAATTCGACTTGCCGGACGCGTGATTGAGCTTCGGCCACGCTGATCAGGGCCGAGTAGATTGACGATCCGATGGATGCGATCAAATTTGGCAGCGAAAAGCGTGCGTGTGTTTGTGCTGTTGAGTGTGCCATTTGGACCCTCGTAAATGTTGGTCCTCCCATTGGATTTAATATTTGTCATAGTGGCCTCATTTAGAAGAGCGTGTTTGGTCATTTCAGCCTTGCGCGGGCCGCAACTCAGCACATTTTTGATCAGAACAAAAAGTATCGTTGCGCCATTGGCAGGACTTCGGCGGGTTGGCAGGTCAGCAACTCGCCATCCGCCCGGACTTCGTAGGTTTCCGGATCAACTTCGACTTGCGGCGTCGCGTTGTTCAGCAGAAGATCCTGCTTGCCGATCTCACGCGTGTTTTGGACGGCGACGGTCTGTTTTGCCAATCCCAGTGCATCACCGATCCCGTCCGCATAGGCGGCTTGCGAGACAAATGTGATCGCCGAGTTTTCTACCGACCGACCATATGCGCCAAACATGGGGCGGCTATAGACAGGCTGCGGAGTGGGGATAGACGCGTTGGGATCGCCCATCTGCGCACACGCAATCGTGCCGCCCAGCAGAACCATCTCGGGCTTCACTCCGAAAAAGGCAGGGTTCCATAGGACTAAGTCGGCGCGCTTGCCTTCTTCGATGCTACCAATCTCATGGCTGAGGCCGTGGGCAATGGCTGGGTTGATGGTGTATTTCGCGATGTAGCGGCGGACGCGAAAGTTGTCGTTCTCACCGGTTTCTTCGGGTAGACGACCGCGCTGTTTCTTCATCTTATCGGCGGTTTGCCAAGTGCGGATCAATACCTCTCCGACCCGACCCATGGCCTGGCTGTCAGACGCGATGATCGAGAACGCGCCCATGTCGTGCAGGATATCTTCGGCTGCGATGGTCTCGCGCCGGATGCGGCTTTCGGCAAAGGCCACGTCCTCAGGGATGGACTTGTCGAGGTGATGACAGACCATCAGCATGTCCAGATGCTCTTCGACCGTATTCACTGTGAAGGGTCGCGTCGGGTTGGTCGAGGACGGCAGCACGTGGTTCTCGCCGCAGATCTTGATGATGTCCGGGGCGTGTCCACCGCCTGCGCCTTCAGTGTGGAAGGCGTGAATCGTACGACCTTTTATGGCCGCCAAGGTGTTTTCCACAAAGCCTGATTCATTCAGCGTGTCAGTGTGGATCATCACCTGCACGTCCATTGCATCGGCTGTCGACAGGCAGCAGTCGATGGCGGCGGGGGTTGTTCCCCAGTCTTCGTGCAGTTTCAGGGCACACGCTCCGGCTTTGACCTGTTCCTCCAGTCCAGCGGGTAGAGAGGCATTGCCCTTACCTGCAAAGGCTAGATTCATTGGAAACGCATCAGCGGCCTGCAACATCCGCCCGATATGCCAAGGTCCAGGGGTGCATGTGGTCGCCAGCGTACCATGCGCAGGCCCTGTGCCGCCGCCCAGCATTGTGGTCAGGCCGGAATGCAGCGCGTCCTCGATTTGTTGCGGGCAAATAAAGTGGATATGGCTGTCGAACCCGCCCGCCGTCAGGATGCGACCCTCTCCTGCAATTGCCTCAGTACCAGGGCCTATGATGATGTCCACGCCAGGTTGCGTATCGGGGTTGCCGGCTTTCCCAATCTTGGCGATACGCCCGCCCGTCAACCCAACGTCCGCTTTGTAGATACCGGAATAATCGACGATCAGTGCGTTGGTGATCACCGTATCCACGGCCCCTTCAGCGCGGGTGGCCTGAGATTGCCCCATCCCGTCGCGAATGACTTTGCCACCACCGAACTTGACCTCTTCCCCATAGACATCTTCGCGGTGCCCGGTTTCGCTGAAACGCGCAGCCGTTGCGCGCTCAACGATCAGGTCCTTCTCAACCTCGATGATCAGTTCGGTATCTGCCAATCGTACTTTGTCACCGACCGTGGGGCCGAACATTGACGCATAGTCACTTCGGCTGATCTTGCCCGGCATCTTTCAGAGCCCCCATGATATGCATATTGAAACCGTAGATGTGCCGGCGCCCGTCAACTGGCACCAGTATGACTTCGCGAGTCTGGCCCGGCTCAAATCTCACAGCCGTGCCTGCCGGGATGTCCAACCGCATCCCCAAGGCCGCGTAGCGATCAAAATCCAAGGCAGAGTTGGCTTCGGCAAAATGGTAATGGCTGCCGACCTGCACCGGTCGATCACCGGTATTGGCGACAACAACAAGACGACTGCTGCGTCCTGCGTTGAGTGTCAGTGAACCCTCGGCAGGTATGATCTCACCCGGGATCATTTAGGCAGATTCAATATGACCGTGATGGCGATGACCGCGATCAATGCCAGCCCAGCTGCGAGCAGGGCGAAATCACTGCCATGGGCATGAATATGGGTATCCGTATGGGCCAAAGCAGGACCAGCCAAAATAAAAGCGGGAAACAACATTCGGTTCATTTGGAACTCCTTGGAAATTAGCGGATTGGGTTGTGAACAGTGACAAGCTTAGTGCCGTCTGGGAAAGTAGCTTCGACCTGCACCTCGTGGATCATCTCGGGCACGCCTTGCATGCATTGGTCGCGGGTGATCACTTCGGCGCCGGCTTGCATCATATCGGCGACTGAACAGCCATCGCGTGCGCCTTCGACCACGGCGTCGGTAATCAGGGCAATGGCCTCGGGGTGGTTCAACTTGACACCGCGGGCCAGCCGTTTGCGGGCGACCTCAGCAGCCATGGCAACCAGTAGTTTGTCTTTTTCACGAGGGGTCAGGTTCATCTCAGAGAATCCAGCAACGGGGTAATGTGTCTTTGTTCAGCCTGCGCAGAACCGGGACCAGAGTGCGGCGAAGGGCCAAGCTGTTGTGGGCTAGAACACGGATAGCCAGCAGGTCATTTTGGAGTAGTGTTGCACCTGCGTCGTCGGGCAGCATTCCGCGAATAGAATCCAAATGACCTTCGGCAGCCTCCGATGCAAAGACGATCAGTGCCATCGCCCCTGCGCCGTTTGCAATATGCGGCTTGGATAGGTGAGAGTGCCAATTACCGGAGAACCGCATCGCATCCAGGAACACCAGCTTTCCTTCGTGTCGTATCTCGATCCGATCGCTTAAGCGGATATCGGTCAACGTCTCGCCCATGGCGGCGCGCCCAAAGACCAGCGGCTCTACCATCAAAACCTCGGCACCCGGTTGCTTGTCGATCTTCAGGCGTCGTTCCAAAGCACTGCCGTTGAACAAAATGCTCTCTTGCGGCAACCAATTCAGGCGGGCTCCTGCTTCAACTGTCAGGTGATTGATAACCTGGGCACGTTCTTCAGGTTGGGCCTTGTAGGCACGCTCGCAGGCTTGTGTCGTCAGTGTCAGCGCGGTGCCTTCTGCTGCCTTGCCTGATAACCGGAATGAATCGCCGCCTGTCACACCACCTGCAGTGTTCAGAAGAACCGCATCAAGATCAGGCGTCGGTGTTCTGGGAAACAGACATTTCAAAGACCCGGACTGGCGAAACTTGTCTAGCACGGTCCTTTGGCCCAATTGCTTGGTGCTCAAGTAGACGGTGCCTGCAGCACGGGGCGGCAGCGCATTGTACGTCGGCAATATGGCAGCAGCTTGGGTAATCGGGCACCTTTAAAGCGTCGTTTTGGTGCCACTTGTTTCTCTATTGTAGGGTCGGAACGCTAATCTGCAGCGTCTCAAACTGCCTATTTCCATATCGTGTGGCTAAATATTAGACAGAGACGTCAGTCCTAGATGAAAAAACAGGCACACCTTGCCGACTTTCTAATTTGGGTCAAAGGTAAGTTGCCAAACTTGCTGCGATGCAGAACCGGCGCAGGAGCGACCTTCCTGGCGGTAAGCAGCAACAGCTGGCCATCGCGCGAGCGCTGATCACGAGGCTGCGACTGCTGCTGAATGAGCCAACCGAAGGCATTCAGCCGAAGTTAGTCCAGCAGATTGGCGAAGTGATCTGGCACCCTAGAACGACGAGTGGAACAGAAATTGTCGTAGTCGAGCAGTATTTCGACTTCAAGTATGACCTTGCTAAAAAGATTGTCGTGTTGTGACGTGGAGAAGTCATGGTCAAAGGCATACGATGCTCCTTGGCTGGCAGTTTTCAAACGGGAGCTGCATTCCTTGCCACGCGGAGGCAACGACGTTCAAGTCGACAGCTTTGCCCATTTTCTGAACTGGTCCAAGGGACAGGGACTCTACCGGGCTCTGGGTCGAGATCACCAGATCAACATCGAACTCCGGGAGCGCAATCGCGAGAGGTTCAAATGACGGTAGAGTCCCGGAGTAAAGCTTGAAGACGCATCGAACTGTGTTTCAAAGGTGGTCACCTATATCGATCCCGCGAGCGGTCCAAATGACTGCTCGCAACCGCTAACCAGTCTTTTGACTATTGCCCCGAATGACCGCTCTGAGCCCAAAGCGGACATACCCAACCTCCGCAAAATGTATTGCTTGATAAAGGGCAGACTGTCCGCCACTCTTTCCAGATTGGTAGTTTGGGGTTTTGTCATGACGGATAGTTTTGACGTTATTATCGTTGGCGCCGGAAGTGCTGGATGCGTCCTCGCCGCTCGTTTGACCGAAGATGTGAAGCGTTCCGTTTTGTTATTAGAGGCCGGTGGATCGAACGACGACCCCCGGGTTTCCACACCCGCAAAATTTGGCGCTCTCACTAATACACGTTTCGATTGGGCCTTTCGGACAACTCCGCAGGGCGAACTTTCGGGACGCCAGATCGCCTATCCGCGCGGTCGATGTATCGGCGGCACTGGTTCGATAAACTACATGATATACCTGCGCGGGCATCCGGCAGACTACAACACGTGGTCCCAAATGGGCGCAACGGGCTGGGGATGGGACGGTGTGCTGCCCTATTTCAAGAAGGCTGAGAATTGGGAAGTCGATGGAGATCCGTCGATCCATGGGGACGGCGGCCCGCTGACTGTGACTAAGCCAGGCGAGCGGTCGCCCTTAACCGAGACATTTATAGAAGCCTGCCAGCAGGCCGGGATTCCATTTAATGGCGATCTGAATGGCATGGAACTGGACGGCTGTGGTTATTTCCCCGCGACCTTGCAAGAGAACAGGCGGGGCAGCACCGCGCAGACATACCTCTCCGCGGCGATGGGGCGTCCCAACTTGACCGTTGTGACCGGTGCGACGGTTATGTCGTTGCAATTTAAGGGCAGTTCTGTGACCGGTGTGAATTATCTTGCCAAGGGAGAACTGAACCATGCAACTGCACAGGAAACGGTCTTGGCGGCGGGGGCCGTAGGCTCACCTCAGATATTGCAACTTTCAGGAGTTGGCCCTGCAGACCTTTTGAACGATGTCGGAGTCCGGGTAAAGCATGACCTGCCCGGCGTGGGTGAAAATCTGCAGGATCACTTCCATTACCGCGCCCGTTGGGAAATCGATCAGCCTTTGACCTTCTATGGCCGAAGCGCAGAGCAAGCGGCAGAGGTTGAGCGCCTCTACTCGGAGGAGTCGCGCGGTCCCCTGACAACGAACCACTTTGAGTCTGGTGCGTTTCTGAGATCCGGGCCCCATGTCGATATTCCCGACATAGAACTGCTTATGATCCCATATTTCATAAGCTTGGGAGCCCCGGAGTATCGCCCACCGGATCGCCACGGTTTCACAATCTCTGGTTTTCCGACCCGTCCTTGGAGTCGAGGGCGTGTGACTATTGCATCAAACGACCCATTGGATCGGCCCATTATCGATCCTGGATATCTAAGCGACCCGGCGGATGTCGATCTGATGCGCTCGATCATCAAGGAAGCGCGGAAGATTGTATCACAGGAAGCCTTTTCGAAGCTTAATCCGGTTGAGATATCTCCGGGGGCGGACGCCCAGAGCGACGAAGAACTTCTTGCGGACATTCGTGAGATTTCGTCGACGTCCTTTCATCCCGTTGGCAGTTGCAGGATGGGGCAAAGCGATGATTGCGTCGTAGCTCCTGACTTGAAAGTGCACGGGCTTGAAGGGTTGAGCGTTGCCGATGCGTCTGTGATGCCGCAAATGAACACCGGACACCCCAACGCGCCGGTGATTATGATTGCTGAAAAAGCTGCCGACATGATCGCTGGGCGCGTTTGAGTGAAATAATTGCTAAGCATCAGACAACCGATTTTTTGTGACAGGATCAGGCCCCGACCTAGAACCGCAGACCGAAGCCTATCGAAAAACCGGAAAATCCTTCGGCAACTACACCGTTTAACATTACACGTCCCGCTTGAACGGCTGGCAGACCGGTCAGGCGAGTATCAATCTCAAGTCCTACGCCAGCTGTGGCCAGCCAATCGGTGCCAAGAACGGTTGCACTGTCGCCGTGATACAGCACAACACCAGCATCCAGAACGAGTTGTGTTGGGAGTTCGAAGAGATTGACGTTTTCCAGCGGATAGCGATGACGTGAGAACAGGGTTGTTTGGTTTGAACTCGCACTTGCGTTCCCAGCCTCAGGCTCGTTGATCGGGTTAAAATCCAAGAATGTTTGACGGATACGATATTCCCCCTGCCACGATCCAAATTGCGCCTCTCGGAAGATACCAAGCGAAGCACCAACCCCGAATGCGTTTAAGTCTCCGTCGATCAAATCGTTGGAGCTAGATGCCGAACGCAGCAATGGAAAGCCGCCAAGAAAAGCATCCGCAGTCACTTGGCCAAGTGAAAGATGTCCGACCGGACGAACTTTCCACTCGTTTACCAATGGAAATTCCCAACCGATGCCGACCGTTGCTGCCACGCTTGACCAAGTTACATCCAACTCAGTGCCGGGGGCGATCTCTGGAAAGAAGAGTACCGGGTTATATTTTTGATAGGCAACAAGACCCTCTACATACAGCCCGTTTTCAAGTGGCTTGTAACCTCCTCGCAGTTGCGTCGAGCGTAGACTCTTGGCACCTCCGGAAGCATCAAGAAAAGAAAACGAGGATAGAGTCTCGTTTGGGGTGGCGGCGATACTCAAGACGGACAAAGCCGCTCGCGCTGCAGCCTCAGAGGCATCAGGGTCCACGCTTTGAGCATTGGATGGACTAGTTGAACTTGCAGTTGAAAACACCGCGAAAGCAAGAAATCGTCTCAATGTACAGGCTCATTTGTCGGATAAAATGGAAGACATAGCGATGTCCCTTAAGCTTAGCATTGCCGGGATAAGAATGCCCCGCCTTTTGCCATATTTGTTTTGCTGTTAGGCAATTTGGTCTCGATTGTGAGGGTCTCGCCCCCAACTGCTTCCTTAACCGCCTAAGAGGGGACCTAAATTGGGGAATACCAGTCAGCAATGTGAATTGAACCCGTCGCCGCAATGTCCGCTCCGCATTGATAACCCGTATCCAACAAAAAGTGGCAGGTGACAGCTTCGAGCCCAAAGCGACCCTGAAAAATGACGCAACTCGTCGCCCGCGGTGAATGTAGATAGCGAGCTTTAGGTTGGGTCGTGGTAGAATATCGAAAGGCGAGAACGTCTTACATATCTGCCATTCGATTATTAGCCTACGCTCTAGTAACCCATCTAAGCCTCTATGCTTGGATCGGTTCACCTGGCAACCCTATAGCCTCTCTGATGGGGTCAGGCAGATGAAGATTTTGTGCGAGGATATCCGCTTTTTCTGACAGCGCTTCCGCACGTTCTGCAGCAGTTTCTGCTTTGGGGTGCATTCCGGACTTCCTGAGTATCCACGCCTTCACTAACCAAAAGTGTCTGCAGTAGGGGCGCATTTCAGTAGCGTCTGAAATTGCTTCGATCGCGAGTTGCTTATCACCTGCCATCATGTGGGCAATCGAAAGGGGATAAAGCCGGTACGGAAGAAACGGATCCTCGGTGGAACGACTCACGGCCTTCGCTAAACTTTTCCGAGCAGCTTCCCAGTTGCCGGCAATAACTTCGGTGTAACCGCTCGCCTCCATACCCAAAACGTAGCTGGGATTCAGTCTGAAAATCCTATCAATGTCCTTCCGGGCGCCATGCAGATCACCCGCGAGGCGCGCGCGCACCTGCGCCCGCGTATACCAGCAGTAGTCAGAGCGAGGCGCAGCCTGAACGGCCTTGTTCGATGACTCTATGATCCGCATTCGCAAATCAGGATCAGCCTCGCGATAGCATGCTTCTAAGGGGTACAATTTGGCTTCACACCACATTGCAAGCCCGGACCCGTTCTCGGGATCAAGTCGAAGCGCTCGCTCCAGCAATTTACCCGCATGCCTATAGTCCTCGACGGTGGCACGGTAAAACAGCATTGCCGCTCGGGATCTCAACTCACTTGGGCTCAATTGATCGTCTGGAATGTCATTAAGACGGTCACCGTCAAACGCATTGATCTGCAGACGTAAATCGTCTGACAGCTGTTCTGCAGCCCGGTCGCTTAGTTCAAACAAATCCTTTGAATCTCCGTTTAGGAAGCGCGACCAGGTTACCTGTCCATCTCCCAACCGAGTAAGGCTGGACGATATCCTTGCTTCAGTCTCCCGGCAGCGCAACCTGCACCTCAGGCTGTAGGTTGCTTTGGTCTCGGATGTTGAATCTGTTGCAATTACACGCACACCTGTGCGGCGCGAAAGACTGTGAACCAACTGCTCCTGCAGGTCAGCGCAAACCTCAAGAGTCTCTCTCGTTTCGGGAGCACTTGTGACCGGCTCGACCGCAATGGAAGGCAATTCGGTTAGTTCAATTTCACGCTGCGTGGCGGGCCGCCATTGAAACCCATTCACCGGATTAGCAAGATTCTTCAAATCGAACGTGCCCGCATCGCTGAAACCCGCCGAGAACTTATCGTCCAACTGCCGCTTAAGGTCTTCGGAGATCATCACACCACCGGGTGGCGCTTCGGTTTGCAGGCGGGCGGTGATATTTATACCGGCGCCATAAATGTCGGCCTCGTCTTGAACGATCTCACCGAGATGCGCTGCCATCCTCAGCCTGATTTTCTTATGGTCGACCAATCCCAATTGCACAAATTGAGCGGTTTCGATTGCCGCTGATACTGAAGGAAAGGCAATAATCCATCCATCGCCCATACGCTTCAGTATTTCGCCGCCTCTTTGTACGGCCTCTGGTTCCAGTAGTTTATCCCGAAGTTCGTGGACCAGCTCGATTGCGAGCGACTGATCCGCCTCCATTGCGGACGTATAGCCGACCAGGTCGGCCATCAAGATTACGGCCAGGCGAGCTTTCATAAAGCAAGGTTAAGACAACGCTCAGGTATTGTCATCTTTTGAAGCGGGCGAAGCGGCTTCTGGGCATCACCAAAGCAATGCAATGAATGGCGGCTTCGTCCGCACAGCGGTCATTGATGCACTACGCCGCGAACGACTGCTTCGAGCCCATAGCTGACGCTTTAGTAATTGCCGGAACAGGTGAATTACGCGGACATTTATGAAGACATTCGCTGCTTGTTGTCACTTCACAGCAAAGCGGGACAAACTGGTCGCCCAAGCGATTTCAGCTCGGCCCTCAATCTCTCAAAGTTGCTAGATATGCAATGAGATCCGCGCGATCATTTTCATTTTCAATTCCGAGCATCACTTTGGTCGTCCCGGGTACAAACTGATACGGGCTAGCGAGATAGCTATTCAGTGTATCCGCATCCCAAACCAAACCTAATTCGCGCAAGTAACTTGAGTAAGGAAACTCGGGATCGGACGCAGAGGGTCGTTCGAATACTCCCCAAAAATTGGGCCCATTATCGCCGGCAATTCCTATCGACGAAGGTTTGCCGTGGCAGATTTCGCACCCCTTGGCTAGAAACTCACCATTTGAAATATCGGCACCCTGCAACTTATCGGCAATCGGTTGGCGCTCTACTCGCTGAGGCGCTCCCGCTTCGATGAGCACCTCGGCGATTTCGATGTGCCCCGCTCTCAGCGCCTGATGCAAAGGAGTCGAGATATATGGTTCATAGCTGGCTGGGTCCGCCCCTGCCTCAATGAGGACTTTTACCACTTCGATGTGGCCATACCCGGCCGCATGGTGGAGAGCGGTTCCAACCGTATAAGTATCATTTCCCTGATAGAAAAAAATTGTTGGATCGGCACCCCGCGCAAGAAGAAGTTTAACCAACTCGGTATGGCCGAATTTTGCAGCTACAAAAAGCGGTGTAACGCCCGGTGCGCTTGTCATGTTCGTACTGCGAAGTTCGAGCGGTACACCCTTATCTAGTTCCGCGAGAACGCCCTCAATATTTCCACGTTTAGCGTGGAGATGGATGATTTCCGCCAATGCCTTCTCAAGCGGAAAGATGAACAGCGACAGAGCTACTGCAATCAGCCGAAACATACGGGCCTCCAAATTCAACAGCTTAAGCCAACCATAAGCAGATGGAACCATTGTACCAAATCCTAAGGTGGAAAAGGGCTCCTGTGTGACACTCGGGGCAGTTCGTCCCATTTGTGGTCGCTCGCAGAAGAAGCATTTTCGCCATCGCAACGCATGACGGTAATGTCGGCTGCGTCCGCAGCATTTGAGTCCACTTATGGACGTTGGTTCGGAGCCAAATTCACGGACCTGCTGGTTCGAACTGAACGTCAGCTTCGTCCGCAACTCTGCCGTTCAGAAGATTTCAGCGAACGTCCGCTACCGCTCTATGCAGACCTTCAGGCGAAATTTCTCGGAATGACCATTAACAATGACCGCTATTCGTTCCTAAGCCGTCGTCTGACTAAAAGACTCAGATGGCTGCGTTGAGCCCAAATTGGTCTTTCGATTTTCACAGCCGCGTAGTTGCCGCAGTTCGTGGCAACTCAGATTTTCGATGCCGTGGCACCGCGGAGAAAACCTGCGCCGCGAACTCATGGAACGTTGGGCGATAGGGACGCGATAGTTTTTCGGCAGCGCGATCAGCTTCGGTCAGCGGGGATAGGTGATCGGGCAAATGCTTGAGCAGGGCGGTATCAAAAGGGGCATTCATCGTCTTTCTCCTTGTTCCTGTTGCCACTGTGACAGGGGTAAAAGATCTTCGCTTGAAGACAGCCCTTAGAAATCCCTGTGAATTCATTTGGATTTGTCTAGAATTTCAAAGATCATCTTGGATCAAAGGTTTGTCTCATTGTTTTACCGTTTTGGAGATTGCGAACTCGACACTGCCAGCCGCCGACTGAAATGCGCCGGTCTGGAAGTTGCCATCGAACCGCAAGTTTTCGATTTGCTGCGGCTTCTGGCGGAGAACCCTTCAAGATTAGTGACCAAAGATGAGATCATTGACGCCGTCTGGGGCGGACGCGTCGTTTCCGAAAGTGCCGTCAGCGCCCGGATCGCTGCAGCACGCCGTGCGATTGGAGACAACGGAAAGCAGCAGAAGGTAATTCGGACACATCACGGGCGAGGTCTGGAAATGGTTGCTGTTGTTACAGGCGGCGACGCCACCGACCGCCCAAATTTGGAAAAACCAATGGCTCCCAAGGTGCGATACACGATCTCAAAGCGCGGGCACTCTTTGGCCTATCTTGTTTCCGGTTCCGGGCCACCGCTGTTTCAACTTGATGGTCCGCCGCTTAGCAAGGAGAAGGCGTGGCACATACCGATCTTGCGAGATGGCTATGATGCCTATCGAGAGGGTCGTACGCTCATTCAAATGGACTGGGCCGGAACGGGTCTGTCGGAGGCGTTGGATGAAGCGCTTAGCATCGAAGAGAATGTCGAGGATATGGTCGCCGTTGCCGATGCCGCCGGGTTAGACCGATTTGCTCTCATGAGCGAATCTGGTGCGTGTTTGCCAGCCGTCCTATTCGCTGCAACGCATCCTGAGAGGCTCACACACCTTGTCATGGTTGGCGGGTATGCAGAGGGCCGCGGGATTCGTGAGGCGCAAGGCCAGCCCGAGGTCTTGAAGGCTATGATGGAGGCAGGTTGGGACCAGCATGAAGGCGGGATCGCCACTGCCTTTCTCACGGCCTATTTTCCCGAGGGTCCGGCCGAAGGCGTGCGGCAAATGGTGGGACTAATGCAGGAAAGCGCCTCTCAGAAATTCATGCTCGAACATCGCGACCGGTCCAACAATGCATCAATCATCGATGTATTGAAGAATGTCGAATGCCCGACTCTGATCATTCAAGGTCGTAACGATTCAATACATCCCTTGGTGCAGGCGAAGAAACTTGCTGCAGGCATTCCCGGCTCGGAGCTGTTGGTGTTGGAAAGCGCGAACCACTTGCCTGTCCCTGGCCACCCAACATTCGATGTGTTTATCCAGGCGCTCCGGGGTTTTCTCGATGCCTGACAGATAAGGCGCGCGGCTGGAGGCAATGGCTCCTTCGTCCGCAACTTGGTCATTCCCGCAATAAATCTGAATGTCCGCCCACCCTAAAAACCGAGCAACCTCCTGCATCTAAATAAAGAAGCAAATGCAGGAGTTTGATCCATGAAGTACTTGTCTGCCCTCGGCGTTCTCGTCGGGGGTTTTCTTTTGCACCCACCGCCCAAGGCTGTCCTGACGACGATGCTCTGGGTGGTGTCTCGGTCTCATCCCGCTGTCTCGGCGCTGGTTCTGCTGGCGGTCCTCTGGACGTGGAGGCCCGACGATGACTGAGCTGAAGCTTGTCTGACGTCAGCACCAATGGGACAGTTTGAAAGAGTTACTGCGACGGAGCTTTAGCCGGTGAGTATCCCTGAGTGCTGGACAGCGCTTGGCTGTCGCGTTGTTTGAATACAGGACCGCCAGCAAATCCGGGATCGATTTCGATTACATAGAGCTGACCCGCCTTCGCCTGAAGCTGTAATTGAGGTTTCTCCATAATCACCAATCCAAGTCCTACGTTCAAAACGCTCGCCACAGTCTCAGCATTCAAATTTACCGTTCCGGGGCTGACTTCTTGCACATGGCGTGTACCAACAGACATGTCTGCCACAGCATTACCGTTTACAAAGACCCTATAGATATTTGCGCTGCCTGCAAATTCGTTTCCACGGAAAAATACAACCATTGAACGATTCGCTGGAACGGTTGGTACTAGGCTCGTTGTTCCTTGATTTCCAATTGAATCGGTTGTCTTTGGAGATGGAGTTTCGCATCCTGCAATCAAGAGAGTGGCAATTGTCGCGGCGATGGGTAGAAGCTTCATTTCCGGCTCTCCTAGATCATTCTCCGAGCTTCGGTATTTGGAAAACCAGATTAATGAGAAACACTTTGTCATGTATTGACATACGTCAATATGAAGACCCCACCTACTTATTTGCGCCAGCAGCGTACCTGTGCAGTTGTACGATTCTGCAACCTGTCTCAAGGTAGTGCTCCGCGTCTGGGTAGATTGCACATCCTTTCCGCATTGGGCTCCCATCAGTCATTCGCAGCACTAGGATTGAACGTCCGCCCCCCCAATCCGCCAGCACCAGCGACCCCCGTCAGCCCCCGGAACGACTCGTCAACGGTCCAGTCCTACGGACGCCGTCAGCACTAGAGAACGGCCTCTCCGGCGGTCAGAAGTGCCCCATGCTGACCCGCTGACGCTCCATTCCGCCCGTCGCTTCGCTCAGCAAAATGCCCCCGAAACCGCCCCAGTTTCTCGGGCTTCGCTGAAAAGCTCTTAGGTTTCATCGGACGGCAAGGATTCCTACCACCCCAGCCAGTTCATCAGAACATGGAACGAGACTAGGCACTTGGGGCTAAAGACCCCTCACATCAGGGACTTTCTGTTCGCGGATCAAGGTATTCAGTTGATGAACCTTGATAGTCAGATAGCGGAGCGCGTCCATCGGCACTTCTGCGATCGGGCCGTTCCAGTCCTATCCGTGCATGACAGTTTTATTGTCGATTACACCCGCGTGGGGGAGCTGAAGCGGGTGATGGCCGAGGCGTCTACTGGAGTGGCTGGTGCACCGTTACCCACATCGAACAAGTTCTACGGGCTGGACGAACAACCCGATCCGAACGCCGACCACGTCAAAGACTACATCATCTGTCGGCAGACGGCCCGGTCCGAGGCGTATCTTCAACGGCTGGCGGAACATGAACGGAGAACAGGGCGAGAGGTGGTGCCGTTCGAAGCTCAAAATTGACGCTGCAGAAATAAGTGGGCCGAGTTATCGGACAGACGAAGGGTTGAATTGTGCATAAATCAGTTTCTAACACTCCGTGAAGTCACAGGAAGCTATTGCTGTGATCATTCAGTTCTTTCATCTTCAATTTTGTGACCTGACGTTCACTTGGAGCGGTGCGAAGCTAAAGCCTTTGCAAAAACGCTACGGATACTCATTTTGGCAACCCTGCTTTTAACCAACCTTCGCGCCAACTATCTGCACAGGATGGAACAGTGAATATTGGCATTTGTGTCTGCGCTGAGGCTGCAGTCAGGCCCGGGCGCAACGTCTGAAGGTCCGCTACCGCTTTGCGAGCTGCAGCATCATCGGTGAGGTGTCCCAAAGCAGCAATCAGCATAAGATGGCTCATTACGAAGTTTGAGCGTACAGATAAAGCTTCTCGGCAAGCCTTAGCCGATTCTTCATAACGCCCAAGGTGAAAAAGCGCGCTAGCCTGAGCAAGGTAAGCAGCGTGGCGCAATGGATCGTGAGGGCTGAGCTCAACAGATTGAACCGCGTGACTTAGTGCTTCCTCTGGACGATCAAGAAGAAAAAGGTTGATGGAGCCCAGCATATGGACCGTTGCGGCATTTGGATTTTGCTCAAGAGCTTGTTTGAAAGCAACCCGCGCGCGTGGCAGGTCTCGCGCCAGCATAGAGATTGAATGCGCAGCGTACGCCAACGCGATGCCGTCTGCACGATCGCTCAACAGAACCCGCTCGGCTGCCTTAATAGCCTCTTTCGGCCCTTCACCAATTGGCTCAAGCCCTTGAACCATTCGCTGAATATGCAACCAAGCCAACAGCCCTGACGCGGATGCGTATTCTGGATCACGCCTCAATGCGAGGTTTGTCAGACGTATGGCCTCTCGATTGTCTTGATCCGTTAAAAGATGGAAATGCGATTGTGCTCGAAGATATAGTTCATAAGCTTCCAAATTTTCCGTAGGTTTTGCCCGCGCTCGGTTAGTTTCGGCGTGCCTTAAAGACGGTTCAATCGCGGTTACGACCTCCAGCGTTACTTTGTCTTGAAGGTCAAAAATATCATCAAGCACGCCGTCGAAGCGGTCTGCCCAGAGATGACTGCCGTCTTCCGCATCAATCAACTGCCCTGTAATGCGGACTCGTTGACCTGCTCGTCTGACTGAACCCTCGAGAACGTAGCGCACTCCAAGAATGCGACCCACTTCGCGTATGTCCGTGCTTTTTCCTTTGAATGTAAAAGATGAATTTCTTGCCACGACCATCAGCCAACGGAAACGAGACAACTCTGTGATAATGTCTTCGGTGATGCCGTCCGCAAAAAACTCCTGTTCGGGATCACCAGACATATTGTCGAATGGCAGCACTGCAATCCCGGGTCTGACATCTGCCTTTTCTGACAGATTGGCAAAAGTGCCCTTTGGCCAGCACCAAACACCAATGCGGCGCGTGATGTTTTTGAGTTCTGTCTGCTCACCGCCATCGAATTTGGATGCGTCACCTCGGTCAAGACTGTTGTGAGATGTGTCCGATATCAAAACCTGATCCGGTTCGGCCAGCGCTTCGAGACGAGCGGCGACATTTATTCCGTCACCAAAAATGTCATCGCCTTCTGTAACGACCTCGCCAGTATGAATGCCAATTCGAAGCTTGATGCTCTCTGGTTTCTGCGCTGACTGTAATGCAATAGCGCAATCTGCAGCGTCTGATGTGGACTTAAACTCGGCAATCCAACCGTCGCCCAAGCTTTTGATCAATGTCCCCCTGTGGGCTTGCAGCAGCGACTGAAGTGTATCTTCACGGAATGATCTAAGCGCAGCAATCGTACCTTCACGGTCATGATCCATCAGTGCTGAATATCCGACGATGTCCGCCGCAAGCACTGTGGTAAGCCGTCTGTCCATTCGTTCCCCCGTTTTGAGAAACTTAGCGCGACACTCAACTTCTGTCAGCCCGACAACTTTGCCTTTGAGCGTTAAACCCTAAGTCCCAAACTGCTCTCAAAATCCATTCCATGCTGGAGATCATCCCAGATGCGGTCGACCAACTCTGCCACCTCTGGATGGTCCGACCAGCGATGAACGTCGATTGGCCGCGAGTGCCATGGGTCCTCTATCTCCCCCATAACCTCCTCCTTCCTCAATGTATTACGGATCAGGAAGGAGGATACTCGGGTCTCTCTATCCTCCTGTTTCTATTCATTACTTATACCTATTCCCCACCCCCATAGAACTCCTGCTAGAGGTCAGGAAAGAGGAGGAGTCAGGGGGAGTCAGAACACCCGAAACCACTGGGGCATAAATGGGGGCATTTCTCGGAGGGTTTAGCCCCAAGTGCCTAGTCTCGTTCCATGTTCTGATGACCTGGCTGGGGTGGTAGGAATCCTTGCCCACC
>NZ_JBQFPJ010000023.1:0-73356 GCF_056534475.1 Ruegeria sp. D4 | reverse complement strand
ATTTGTCGATGATTGATCAAGATGTCAGCTACGGAATCTTTGACTTAAAAGGCTCCAGCGCGGCAATTCGGTCCCTTCGTTCCGCCTGCGAGTCAGATATTAACCAGGGGGCCTCCTACGAAGCGCCCGAAGGCATTGTCTATTGTGGTGGCGGGGCGATAGAGCGCGTGATCGAACCCGTAATTTTGGACAATCCAGAGGGGGAGACGCTTCGCAGTGCCGCGCTCAGCTGGCTGTTAAGCAGAATTCAGTGAATGTCTGCATTGTGGACACTTCCACAATTCGTGAAAAAGCTTGGTGAATTTGCGGTTTGAACAATTGCGTTGAGGCCAGAGAGTAACTCCAGCGACAAGTCTGACTTGTTTTCAATAAATTACTCGCGCAACATCTGTGAATGTCCGGAACCAATTGGGAGGTTGGCATGGCGGAGCTACGCGAAATTGGTAAGACAGGGATTAGGGTTCCCCGCATCGGGTTTGGATCGACGGGGTTGGGAAGTATCCCGGAAATCTACGGGTATGAGGTTGAGGAAGAGCGCGCGATTGATACAATTCGGGCAATTCTTTCGCAGCCAAATGCGTTCCTGGACACATCCCGTTGCTATGCCATGGGACGAAGTGAAGAGCGCATAGGTAAAGTCATTCGTGAGCTTGGTGGTTGGCCGGCCGGGCGGGTGCTTTCCACCAAAATCGACCGGGATATGGAAACTGGTGCTTTTGATGCTTCTCAGGCACGTAGATCATTCGAGGAAAGTCTTGCGGCCCTCAGCGTCGACAGCGTTGATATACTCCACGTCCATGATGTCGAATATGCAAATGATCTATCTGAGGTCAAAAGACGGGGTGGCGCCATTGAAGAGTTATTCCGCATCAAGGAGGAAGGTCTGGCAAAGGCGGTCGGAATCGCAGCGGGACGTATCGACTTGATGATGCAAATTTTGGAGGGTTGGGATTTTGACGTAGTCCTGACACACAACCGGCATACGCTGGTAAACGACAACGCGGCACCTCTGATAGAACTCGCGAAGTCACGAGGGGTTTCGATATTGAACGCGGCACCATATTCCGGGGGTGCGCTTGCCCGAGGCAGCGCGATCCATCGCTTTTATGTCTATCGACCTGCAGATGATGAAGTACTTGCGCCAATACGTGCTGTTGAAGAGATATGCGGGCACTACGATGTCCCAGTTGGGGCGGTCGCGTTGCAATACTCGTTGAAAAACGACGACATCACTTCGACGATTTGCGGAGTGACATGGCCTCAGCATGTTCAACAGGCAATGGAATGGGCAGAGTGGTCCATCCCTGAGGGCGTTTGGGAGGATCTCGCTGAGCTCGAAAAAACTTCGAGCAACCCAGAAGCTTAGAGTCGATTTTTGGATAGGATACTGTTCTGCCAATTGACCGCTTTGGGCTCAGAGCAGCCGTTCGCTGCATCTGATGCCAACGGCCGCTCAGCGGACGAAGCGGCCGTTCGTCTAATCGCTCATGGTTTTAAGAACTCGTTGATAGAACGAGCCAGGTGTATCCTTACCACTAGGTCTTTCGACCCACACCCGATCCAAGTTCAGTGCTCCTACAGGTACGATTTGCCGCGCGATCTCAGGCGGTGTGGTTTCGTCAGACGTTCCATTCTTCCAGTCGTGAAAAGCTGATGAGTATCGAACGACCGCTCCGCTAGTCGGCAAATCGAGCAACCTGCCCTCGGCAAAGAACACCAACCCGTCGCCCATTTCTTCCCCGATGAGTTTCAGCCTGTTTCCCAAACGATGTTTTAGGATGGCCACAAACACGATCGCTGCGGAAAACGTGAATTTGTCGACAAGCACGACAACCTGCTTACTTGCGCTTTGCGAGATGGCGTCGATCAAGGGCATGGTTAAAAGAAAATCACCGCCGGTGTTTCCGCGAACGTCAATCAAGAGTGTTTTGTTCGAGCCGGCGCGCACGCGTTCCACTGCCGCTGAGATAGCTTTGGGCAGCGCATTTTCGCTCGGATCAAAGAAACTTGGCAACGCTATTGATAGCCCAAGATCTTGCCAGTCCTTAATCTCCACAAAGGTCTCGGGTTCCCAGGCCGGATCAGCCTTGCCGTGCTCGTTTCTCGGGTAGAGCGTCGATGCAGGAACAGTATTACCATTTGCTACCTTCAGATTGGTTATCTGCCCATTTTTGTCCTTCACGCGATACTCGGCCGAACCGTCGTTTGACGAAAAACCTAAACGTGTCAAAGCGTACGGCCAAGCCAGAAGAATTGGTCCGATGACCCGTTTCCTTTGGCACGTTCCCGCCAGAAATTTCTGCGCAGTGGCTTCGATTTGGCTCACAGCCGCACCGTTGACTGCTATCACCTCTCCTTGCGGTGCAGTTACCCCTGGTGCCGCCCCAATGACTTGCACCGAACGCCCCACGGTCACGAACCTCAGCGGTAGCACCGAGATTGCATCATTCGGAATCAACCGTGTGTGCCCATTGTCGGGAAGTGCCAATAGACGCATCGCGGACAACAAAAAGGCTTCAATGGAGCCCTCCAAAGCGTATCGTCGGCAGTCATTAACGCTGTTGTCTATGACGGCCTTCTCGACCCGCCGAAAGCTGGGATCGGTTGGCAGGGCGGTTTCCAGAATTTGCTTCAGGTCTTCCGTCAGCGACATGGTTCACAGTGGGCATAGCCGCTTGTCAATGTCCAGATTGGGCTCAAAGCAGTCGTTTGCTGCAATCTGTGTGAGTGTCTGCTAATTTTGTTTTACCAACATTCTGTCATATGACACCTTGCGCTGTGCCTCGCTTGAAATCGATCGTTGTGTGGTATCTATCGTGGTAACTATTAAATTTAGCTAAATTTATTATATACTTAACATAGGACTACAGAATTAGTTATACTGACTTCGTCCCCGCCATACAGCATTGAAACCAGATGATGTTTCGGGGTTTAGTCGACCGAACCCGCGACAATGGACGCTAGTGATCGAAGTTCGACGCGCCGGATGATTCAGCTAACCTTAGCCGTTTACGGCTACCCACCTTAGGCTTCGGATCGCACTGTCGGATTCCTTCGGTTGGGAATCTTCCCTCGCTCGAGCTTCTTTTGTGCCAACCCCCAACCGGAGCGGTAACAAGACGAACGCTTCTCGGTTTGCGTCCGACTTGAAGTTTGAAGCAAGCGACCTGACTGCGTGTCGGCAATAGAGACGCGCGGCAGAAACTTCTGGAGCGAGCAACAGCAGCGCTGGCTCCGCCACCGGACAGGTCGGCCAAAACCCGACGAACACCGATCCGATCCCAATGCGAAGGTTTCCTGCGCGGCGTGTTCGCGAAGAACCTGAACGCAAGTTTTGAGCCGTCGCAGGATCGGTCTCATCAAAATTTTGTATTTCATTCCAATACTGTTATGTATGAATTTATTTTACGGGCGGGGGCGTAATGAACTCACTAACCAGAATAACACGCGGGATAGGCGTCGCCTTGAAAGACGGCAGGGTGAAGAGTCTTTTGGCCTTCACCATAGGCATGATCCTTTGGGCGTCTGTTTTTTATCACTATGTAGAAGGCTGGAGTTGGCTGGATTCCATCTATTTTTCCGTAGTGACGATTTCGACTGTGGGGTTCGGTGATTTCTCACCCGAGACCGCGTTAGGTAAGATTTTTACCATGGTCTATATCATTGTCGGACTGGGTGTCTTTGTGACTGCGGCAACCACGATTGCGGACACGATCCTGTCTCAGGATGACAAAAAAGCAGACGAGTAAAACGACCGTAGCCCTGACGCTGCGCTCAAAAACAACTGCAGTGCTGAAGCCGCAGTTCGTTTTTTCGACGCTTCATCAAACCCATACCAAGCGACGATGTTTGAAAAAATGTACATATCACGTTTTTTGAGTGTAAGGTTTGGAAAACGAATAATGGAGGGACGGTATGGAAAAGACACAAGACGCAAGAATTGTGGATCTGGCAATTCGCTTGCTTTTTCTTGGGTTATTCCTTTACAGCGCATTGGTCATGATCGCGCCGCTGGCAAGCGTGGTGATCTGGGCTACGATACTCTGCGTCGCGCTTTATCCGGTTTTTGATTGGCTTCAGTCCAAGTTGGGCGGACGCAAGTCGCTGGCCGCAACCATTCTGGTTTTGCTGGGTCTAGTTCTGACATTGGGGCCCGTCGCAACTGCAGTATCGGGCGCAGCAGAGCTTGGAGGCGAGTTTGCGGAACAGGCGGACAGCGGTGAATTGAAAGTCCCACCGGCGCCGGAAGGTCTCAAGGAGCTGCCCCTGGTCGGGAACAAGATCGCCGAAGTCTGGGGGATGTTCGAAAGGAACCTGGACGGCGCGCTGGCGAAATATGGCACACAAATCCTGGAAGTGACCAAATCCCTCTTTGGTAAGGTTCTGGGTATCGGGATCGGGCTTTTGGGACTGGCCCTTTCGGTTTTGATCATGGGAGCCCTGTTCAGCCCCGGCCCGAACCTGGTTCAGGGTCTGCAGCGATTTGCCAACCGCGTGTTTGCGCCACGCGGGGGTGAGTTCGTGACTTTGGCGGGTGCAACAATCCGAAATGTCACAAAGGGCGTCATCGGAGTGGCGGCAATTCAAGCTGTCGTCGTGTGGTTGCTGTTGGTTCTGTTTGGCATTGGTTCCGCGGCGACGCTGGCGTTTATCTGCCTGATCCTGTCCATCATTCAGATCGGGCCCGGTCTGGTGCTATTGCCCGTGGTTATTTACGCATGGAGCTCGATGTCCGGTGGTGCGGCTTTGGTGTTCACCATATTGGCCATCCCTGTCGCCATCATGGACAGCTTCCTGCGTCCGGTATTCATCTCAAAAGGTCTTGAGACACCAATGCTGGTGATCCTGATTGGGGTTCTCGGTGGCATGATGGCCTACGGCTTGATCGGCATTTTCATGGGACCGGTTCTGTTCGCTGTCTTCTACGAGCTGTTCAAGGTCTGGATCGACGCCTCACCCGAAACGGAAGACGCTGCTGAAGGAGCAGCAAAATGAGAAAAACAATATGGACGACACTTGCCGTCATTCTTGTTTTTCTTGTGTGGTATCTGGTTGCCGACCGGAAAACTCCGTTTACGGGAAATGCCAGAGTCAAGGCCGTGGCAACGCAGATCGTGCCGCAGGTCACTGGCACGGTGACCGAAGTTCTGGTCGAAAACGGTCAGGTCGTCTCAGCTGGTGACGTGCTGGTTCGGATTGACGCCAGACCATATGAAATCGATCGCGCAAAGGCAGAAGCGGATCTGGAAGCTGCAACACAGGAAGTGGGCGCTTCCTCGGCCGAGGTAAGTGCGGCGCAGGCCAAACTGGCTAGGGCGCAAAGTGACCTCGACACGATGCGCATACAGACAGAGCGGGTTTTTGCACTTGAAAAGAAAGGACTGATCGCGGTTTCAAAGGCGGATGACGCGCGAGGGCAACTGGCAGAGTCAGAGGCGAATTTCGAGAACGCCAAAGCGGATCTGGAGAAAGCCAAGCAGAGGCTAGGCAGCGAGGGAGTGGAAAACCCCAAAATTCAGCGCGCACTGGCAGCACTGGCGGATGCAGAGCTTAATCTTGAATGGACCGAGTTGCGCGCGCCGGCAACAGGTGTGATTTCCAACTTACTGATCGCGCCCGGAACATATGCGCGCTCCGGGCAGGACCTGCTGACCTTTCTGGATGCGACCGACGTCTGGATCGAAGCCTATTTTACCGAAAACAACCTTGGCAGAGCATCTGTAGGCTCGCCCGTCGACGTGGTGCTGGACATGCACCCCGGCAAGATTGTCCCGGGTGTAATCGAAAGCTTCAGCGCAGCTGTTTCCCTGAGCGGTGGAGATGAGCCCGGCCAATTGGCAAGCCCGCCAAGCACCAAGGGTTTTCTGCGCGAGCCGGAACGGTTCCCGGTTCGGATCGTGTTGCCCGGGTATGAGGCTGGAAGCGCCGAGGACGACCTGCGTTTTCAACTCAACGGGCAGGCGGACGTGATCATGTATCTCAGCGAAAACTCGCTACTGAACGTGGTTGGCCGCACCTACATTCGTTTGGTTTCGATCCTGTCTTATGCGTACTGAGGACAGAAACTCGGTCATCCGGCTTGCATTGGGGGTAACAGGGGTCTTCTCGTTGGGCCTGTTCCTGGGTTGGCCCCTTGCGGTTGTTGGTGCCGTGTTCACGGCCTTGTTTCTTCAGGCACCGGCCGCGTTGCCTTTGACGGCGTTTGCAAAGCTGTTTGTCTTCTCGATCGGGTTGATGTTTCTTTCGTTTCTGCTGTCATCGGTATTCGCACCATATCCCGTCGTATTTCTGATTCTGGTTGCGATCGGAATAATCCTGTCGTTCATATGGTCGGTGTCAGGCGCAGGAGTATTGCCCGGGGTCATTGCCCTAATGGGGGCATTGATGATCCCGAACCTTGTGCTGCAATCGCAGGATTTGGCCTTGGTGCTGGTGTTCTGGATCCCACTGAACCTTCTGTTTGCGGGGTTCGTATCCACACTGATGTTTGTTCTGATCCCCGCTGAACCCCCAACGCCTGCTGAAAAAAAAGCAGCGTCATCGCCTGAATTTGACCCGCATCGTCGGATCGTCAGGATGTCGCTTGTCACGGTTCCGTTTGCTTTGGCGTTTTTCGTGTCCGGCGCGTCGGCGTTGTTGGTGTTGTTCTTTGTGGCGCTTCTCAGTCAGCAACTGGCTGCGATGCCCGCAGCGGGGAAGACCGTTGCCAAGGCTATGCTGACAGCAAACCTGCTTGGAGCGGCGGTGTCGATCATCTGCTATGAAATCAACGTGATCGCCCCGGTCATTCTGACGCCTATACTGCTCTGTCTGTTCTTTTGTCTGACGCTTGGGGCGCTCGGCAAATCTCAGGTTCCACTGGCTGCCGCTGCCGGGTCTGCAATAACAACAGCATTGATTGTGTATGGCGGGTCGATTGCACCGTTTTCCGACGAGGCCGACGTCAAAAGCATCACGCGTGTTCTGCAAGTCGCCAGCGCTGCGTTCTTTGTGATCATAGCCTACGTAGTGGTCGACGAATTCTGGCCGGAAAAGCAACGCCAGACCAGTCAGAACAACGCGGCCTGACGGGAACAGACGTCGCGGCCAATAACAGGCCAGCGCATGGTCACATATGTGGTCTGCCCAAAACTCTGAATGTCGGTAATGCCCGCAAAACACCCAGATAGCAATTCAGCGGATACCGAAACTCGGCCTATGTCGAACGCACCCCAATCCGCTTAACCGACACTGTTTTCTTACCTCCGCACCGCGCTAAACGCGGTACAGGGCAAGCCAAATCAAAAAACCGATATAGGCGAAAACTGTTACATTCAGCACCGTATCGACGATTGATCCCGTCATTTCGTGACCTCCTTCATCAGCGACTTGAGAAGGCAAATAACAAGGACAGGCACAATAAAGACAAACGCGATGGCTGACAGTGCGATAATGGATCGAACGAGCGCCACGTCGTTCACAAAAATCATCGCCAGCCCCAGGCCGCCCAGTACCACGCCCCAGATGGTACGCACACCAGGGGAAGGGTTTTCATCTCCGCCCGTTCCAATCATTGCTAGCGTGAATCCGGCGCTGACAACACTGGTGACCACAAACAGGAACGCGGCCGCGATTGTTGCGATCTGTGTCACGTATTGCAGAGGAAACTCTTGCAACAAAGCAAATGTCGTCGCATCGAGGCTTTCGGCGTTCACCTCCAGAAGATGGCCGCTTCCATCCAGAACGTCAAAGATACCAATCCCGCCGAAAACGCCAAACCAGAAGATCGAGAACAAAGTCGGCGCGATGATGACGCCGGTCAGAAACTCGCGGATCGTGCGGCCGCGCGAAATTCTTGCAATGAAAATCCCGACGAACGGGGACCATGCAAGCCACCAGATCATGTAGTTCAGCGTCCAGTCCTGAAACCATGTGGAAACGGTTTCGTCGAAAAACTCGGTTGTCGAAAACCCGGCGGGTATGACGTGGAAAACGTACCGGCCAAAACCGGAAACGATGGAATTCATCGCGAAGGACGTGGGACCAACAAGCAGCAAATAAACCAGCAGGGCAATTGCGATACTCATGGCCAGATTGGACAGCCTGGACATCCCCTCACCCAGATCGCGCCGAAGTGGGATAAGAAATGCAATGCACATGACGACAAAGATAATCGCGGTCAGCGAATACGAGTTTGGTATTCCCAGGACCCCTGCCAATCCCGTTTGAATCTGGAACACCCCCATCGCCAATGAGCCTGCCAGCCCGACGGCGATGGCAACAACCGACAAGAAATCGAAAACCCACGCCAACGCTCGGGTCCAGGCTTTGTCCCCGTAAACGTCCAGCAACGGTGCGCTCAACAGCAAGGAGCGCTCTCTCCGAAATGCAAAATACGCAATAATCAGCCCGACGACGCCATAGATCGCCCAGGCATGAAAGCCCCAGTTCAAATAGGTGACAAATATGGCCAGGCTGGCCGCTTCCGGGTCGGCGCTGAAGTTGCGAATAACCGAAAAGTGCGTGAGAGGCTCTGACGCGCCAAAGAACAGCAGTCCAACGCCCATACCCGCCGCAAACAGCATTGCTATCCAGGCGACAGTGGAAAACTCGGGCTCTGATCCTTCGGGACCAATTCGTATCGAACCGAACCTGGACAGCGCGAGATAGATCGACAGCAACAAAAGTGCACTGGCTTCCAGCATAATGAACCAGCCCCGGCTTTCGAATTGAATCGAAACAACTGTGGAAGAAACGGATCCCAGGCCCTGTGGATCGACAATGCCCCAGATGGCAATGCCGCTGCTGACCAGAAGTGCCGATACCAATAGCGCGTTAACTTTCATTGCTTGCCAATCTGAAGAAGTGCGTCTGCCTTGGCACCGTAATCACAAAATACCGTCACACAAAGTCGCAAACGTGGGATGCCACGAGAAGCCGATGCTTATCCTGCCTTCGCAGTGGCCGTTTTCGTCCGCCCCCTGCCGCATCGTGGCAGATCACGGCTTGGTCCGCACAGAAAACGATCAAAGAGCTGATGGACGGCCGTGTCGAACCCAAATTGCACAAACAATACTTTTCAAAAAATCACTATAAGTGAATATAATGCCCTAATATAGCATTGAACGGCGTGAACGGGGGAAGTCGGCGGTGTTTGATATATTGGCGCATACTGTCAATGAGACAGGCCAAGGTGATCTGATTGTTCAAAACACCACGATGCCTGCGATAATCAGCGGCTCGACAATTTCTTTCGACGGTGGGCAAACATTCCAAGCCTACACGTATCTCGGTCAGGGCAACTATCGCGGCACCGGTGAGTCCGGCGAATTCATCAGAGTTGGCGGACAGGTCTATGCCTATAACACCACGAATCCCACCGGCCCGATGCAGACGGGCAACTGGAAAATTACGGAAGGGGACCTCGATCCCAGCAATCCTCCCTGCTTTGTTGGCGGCACGTTGATCCAGACACCACAAGGCGAAGTCCTGGTTGAACACCTGCAAGCGGGAGACTTGGTTACAACGGCATCAGGCGGACACATGCCAATTCTTTGGATCGGCGGCCGACAGGTCATGCCCTCGATGCTGCTTCGCAATCCGTCATTGCAACCGTTGAGAATAGACACAGGCGTCCTTGGGAACGACCGGCCCCTGGTGATTTCCCAGCAACACAGATTGCTGGTATCGGGCTACAAAGCGGAACTGCTTTTTGGTGAGCGAGAGGTCCTGATGCCCGCCAAGGCGCTTATTGGATTTCCGGGTGTCACATTGGATTACTCCCGTACAACGTTCACCTACTACCATCTGTTGCTGGAAACACACGAGGTGGTCTTCGCAAATGGAGTTCCATCGGAAAGCCTGTTTCTTGGTGACCAGCTTGGGCGCACTGAAACCGATGAAATCAAACTCCTGTTTCCGGATTTGTTCTGCGAGTTAAGAACTGTCAGAGCAGCAAAGCCCGTGGTTTCTCGTCGCGAAGCAATGGTGATGTTTGCCTGACCCGTTTTGCGCTAGTAGGAAAGACTGGCTTTGCTCTACCCCTGGTCCTGCTGACTTCGTATTGTTGGCGAAGCAGTTTTCGCCGCGACTGAATGAAGAACTACGATGAGCCCAAATCAGGCTTCATTTCCAAAGGTGGATGCAACGCGCGTGATAGCCTGCCCACGCACCGCAGCCAACATGTTCAGAAGCCACTTACGCGTTCTATTAGCCAATACATCGACACTGAGCCAATGCCATAAGCGGTAACAGTTATCGCCGTTTGACCAATCGGAACCGCTATGAATCGCCCCGCCGCTATGAGAAGAGCCAAAGCGCCAATGAAACTGAGCTGGCCTGCCTCGACGCCGACATTGAAGGCAAGCAAAGCCGCCGGAATATCGCTTGAGGGCAGTCCGATCTCGGCCAATGCTCCCGCAAAGCCAAGGCCATGCAAAAGCCCAAATCCGAAACATACGATCCAGGGTTGCTGTTTTGACAACCGGAACCGACCTTCGCCGCCCTTCACAATCTCCATAGCGAGGAAAACGATGGAAAGCGCGATTACAGCCTCGACCGGTGGACCGGGAACATTCAGGACACCGAAAGTTGCAAGCGCCAGAGTTATGGAGTGCGCAACTGTAAAAGCCGTTACAGCGCCAACCAGCCTCCATGGGTCACGAACCAGAATGAACAGCGCGAAGACAAACAGCAGGTGATCCCAACCTTCCAGTATGTGTTCAAACCCCAACAGGAAATACGCGGAAAAGACTGACCACGTCGTCTGCTCAGTAGGTATTTTCTGGATGGCGGCATCAGGAGTGAAACGAAGGGTCGTCGGCTCGGCTTGCAGAGGGTGCAAACGCACCAATACGTCGTTCTTTTGAGTCTCTAGCCCCTCAATCGCAATGGGTTGGCCAGTGATACCTGCGCCGCACTCGACAACCCATGAAGATACCCAGGCTCTGCCGTCTGAAACCGGGTCCGGGCCCCGCGCCGGGGCGCAGCCATCCGGTAGGACAGCATCAATCGCCATCGGTCGACCGTTCACATCCGGCTTTCGCCAATGAACGCTCCACGTGTCTGAAGCGATTTGGCGAATTTCCAGATAACCCGGATCAAGCGCATGTGCAGTAGCCTTACCTGCCGACAAGGTAAACAGCAGAGCAAAAACAAGACAGACAACTGCTCTCATTTGGCCGGGCCTGCAAGATCGGGAGCTACAATTTCGTAGTTTCGGGCAAGAGCCTCATATTGCGCCTGCGCCAGATCTTCGCTCGCAGCGCGACGCCAATCCCGCAGTACCACACCGTGGATTTCTGCCAACGAAGGCAGTTGGCTGGGTTCGATGGCGACAACCTTGACCAGATGCACCCCATATCCCGACCGGATCGGTCCGGTCCATTCACCCACATCCAGCGTTGTCAGACCTTCGGAAAACCCATTTCCAAACACCGAGTCGATGACTCTTGTCGCGGTCATGGGCATTGAAGCGGGCAGCAATGTCGAGCCTCCAAGGCCATCAGGCTCCCGCTCGGCCCGCAGCGCGGTCAGAGCCTGCTCGATTTCTGCGTCGCCAGGCTTTTCACCCAGAAAAACCTGAGTGAAGGCCACTTTGGCAGATGTTGCGTAGCGTTCAGAGTTCTCCTGCAGAAAAGCCTCCAATTCTTCGTCATCCGGAACAACTGATGTGGCGATCGCTTCAGACAGAAAATCCATCTTTTGGCTCAGCCGGGACCTGATGACGGTATCGCCGCGATCAAGGCCAAGCTTTCTCGCTTCTCTGACCAGCACCTCTTCGCGAATGGATGCATCGACCAAGGCTTGCAACTCTGCTTCTCTTGGCCTGCGTTTCCACCTAGCTTCAAACTGTGCTGACAGCAGCGCAACATCGTTTTCGTCGATTGCTATCGTATCAATGTCTTCAACACCCTCGGCTTCCGGCGCAACCAAATGGAACCAAACGAAAATCGCCGCTCCAATCAAGAAGAAATGGAACAGAGGTTCTTTCAACAATCGCATGAAGGCTCCTGCAAGAAAAACACGATCCGGTTCTATGTATCGATGCTGGCATCACCCGGTTGGGTTTTGCAAGAAACGAACACCCTGTGTGTTTCAGAAAGTTGGTGACAGCACCGGGGCAGAGGTACCTTCCCCGGCTTCCAATTCCGTCCCCAGATTGGATCACTCTTCCGGCGTGTACCAGATCGGAGAGGAATACGCGCGCTCCTGATGCGTCAGAACCGCGTCTTCCGGCAATTCGGCACCGAACCTCAGCTTGTCGTACAGCACCCAGCGTGGTGTGGGGATTTCGATGGCGCGCACGTAGTAAAAGGCCCGCGCATTCGGATCGAAATCAGGATCAGACCAAACCGTAACCAGTTCGGCGGTTCCGATTGTGTTGGTCCAGCTTGCGGTGTCTACATCCACGGTGTTTCCAACCGCGGGAACCTTGCCGTTTTCATCAGCAACACGATCACCCGACCACGCCACATCGTAGACCTTTTCCTGCAAAGCTCCGTCGGAATCGAGCCATCCCTTGACCACTTGCACGCGGTCCAGATTGGCACCAACCGGGTCGCGCAGAGCAGCGATCAGGAATCCGGGCGCACCATCACCTTCGCGGGGGCGCAGGTCCGAACCCATCGGGACCCCTTTGGTATAGCCGACATCTGCAAGGAAACGGGTTTCAACGTCCGCGTCATTGAAATCCCATCCGCCAAAGAACCGCAGGCCGATCCGGGGGCCGGTTGTTGCATAAGTCTCGCGCCGCTTGAACGCATCAAAGATCGCAGCGCGTGTGTTTTCGGTCGCCCAAACGGCCGTGTAGCCGGAAGCGACCAGAAGATCGCCGGGAATTTCACCCAGATCATTGGCAATGAAAGGATGTTTGATCCGCGTGGCCGAAGGTTCAACACTGACAGATTTTCCAAAGAAGTTGTCTTCTTCGGCAGTGGCCAGAGACGTATGGCTGTCCGTCGCGCCGCCCATACCGAACTTATAGGGGTTAACGCCGAACTTTTCTTCCAGCAACAGACCGCGCTTCAGTGCTTCTCGGGCGTATTCACCGGCCAGCATGTCATCGGTCTTCAGCTCGGTGATATCCAGATTGCCTACATCCCAGTTTTCGTAGTCTGCAAATTCGTCATCCGGGCTCAGGAACGGATGCGCTTCGCCGTCACCCTTGATCTGCGTGACTTCGTAGTGGGGTTCCCATTTCGCACGGGCCGCCACGTATTCCTCATCGACCTTACCGCCGTGATATGTATCTTCGGTCGGGAACATCCACCCGTTTGACAGGTTGCCGTTATGGGCAAAGGCAACTGCACGCCCCCCGGTTTTTTCCTGATACTCTTCAAGCCACGCGTAAAGCGCCTTTGGATCCGTATCGCCGTAAGGCGGCTGCGTCACCGGGGGCACCATCTGAAGCGCTCTGATCGGCCCATCGCGCAGCATGACGTTTCGATGCAAATTGAAACCCTTCGGCACCGAGGTCCACTCGAACCCGATGAACGCGGTAAAGTCGCCAGGGTCGTTATGCCGCTCGGCCGCCAGAACAATATTCTCCCATGTGAAGGCGAAAGCGTCGGCACCCGGGCTGTAGGACTCGAGAAGAACTTCCGGCAACGTCATTTGCGAGAAGTTGGTAATAATGTCGAACGCCGTTTTCCCGGCCTCTTCACCGCCGGCTTTGTAGCCCTCGTACCATTCCAGACCTTTTGGATCGGCAAGAACACCGGGCTTGCCAGCTTGCAGATCCGGGGCAAATCCCATCAGGTCCGTGTGATCCGTCAGAACCATCCAATCCAACGGCCGGGCCAGCCGGACAGGTTGACCGGTGGACGAAATGACCTGCTCACCCTTTGCGAAACGCCATGCGTCGTCTGGCAGCAGGGTGTTCCCGAAGGCGCCCGCATCCAAGGAAAGCCCCGTGTGAAGGTGCGTGTCCCCCCAAAGCGGGCGTTCGGGGAAAGTCCGGTTGGCATATGGCGAAAACGGTCGGTCCGAGAACAAGTCTTCGGCCGCTTCTTTGCTTGGCACGGCGTCAGAAAGAGCAATTGTCGGCGCAAACACCAATGAGAAAAAACACGCGGATATCCGAAACATAGTGACCTCCCAAATCAACTATACCAACAGAATGGAGGAACTTTTCGCAGCCCCTTAATATTCGATTTTGTTTATATCACAGCGTGTCGATTTACGTGAGGAATTTTCCGGACCACGGTTTTCGTGGTGCTGGAAAGGCAACCGATCCGTTTCCAATGCGAGGTTTCCACCCGCGAACGTTTTACGGTTTTCGCCCATGCTCGTGACCAGGAACCAGTGCTTGCGGAACTCAAGCGCGCAACCGCATGTTCTCTGGGTCATAGACGTGGTGGTTGTGACGAACGGCAGATCGAAGCGCGCCAAAGGCTTGAACGTGGCAGCTTTGGCCAATGTCCAGAGTTCCCGTTTCCACATAACCCAGCGAGATAAGACGACCGCTTCGGAACCCCATCGACACGGATGTGAGGTAACCGATTACTCGATCGCCCAGGACAATGGGATCAGACGGCAACGGATCCGGGCCAGGGTCCGTAATTTCAAGTCCGATGAATTGCCAGGCTGGCACCTCGCGCTTTTGCTGCATGACAGCTTCGCGCCCTGTGAACGGCCCCTTGTTCAGGTTGGCAAAGCTCGCCAGCCCCGCGTCAAAGAGTGTGTATTCCGTGCCAAAATCAGCAGGCCAGCCGTGATAACCCTTTTCAACCCGCATTGCGTTCAGTGCGTAGGAGCCGAAATTTCGAATACCATGGTTTTGCCCGACCTCCCAAATGGCCTGGTAAAGCGTTGTCAGCTGCTCGGAAGGGACATGAAGCTCCCAACCCAATTCACCCACGTAACTCACCCTGAGGGCGGTGACTGGTACGTCGGCGATCGTCGTCTCGGTAACGCTCATCCAGGGCCGGGTCAGGTCGCCGTCTGTAAAAGGCTCAAGAAGCGCACGGGATTTCGGACCCATGACCAGAAGTGCGCCATCTCGTTCGTGCTGCCGGGTGAGCGTGGCATCGGCGTCGCCTATCTGTCCCGCGATCCAGTCGTAGTCACGGTCCACGGCAAGTGTCGGACCACAGAGCAGAAAGCGGTCATCGGCCAGCCGGGCGATCGTTGCCTCGGACCAGATCTTTCCGTTTGGTGTCAGCATGTAAGACAGGCGCACCCGTCCAACGTCCGGCAGGGAACTACAGAAGACCCTGTTCAAAACCGCGGCCGCATCCGGACCTTCGAGCGTGAATTTGGTAAAGCCGCCATGATCCATGATACCGACCGCATCCCGAACGGCCTCGCATTCCTTGCGGACCGGCTCATTCCATGCTTCTTCGCCAAAGCTTAGATCATGAGCCTCTGAACCAGGTGCCGGATCAAACCAGAAGGCACGTTCCCAACCGCCGATCTGCCCCATGACCGCGCCCTGTGAAACCAGATGGTCGTAAAGCGGAGACTGCCTGACGGGTCGCCCTGAGGTCAGAATGCGGTGGGGGTAAGGGATCGCATATTGCAGATCGTAATGCTCCGACGCCCGGCGCGCCGCATAATCCCCGCATGCCCAGTCGCCAAAGCGTCGCGGATCCCAAGCGCTCAGATCCCATTCGGTTTCGCCTGCGGTCAACCATTCGGCCATTGCCTTGCCAATCGCGGCTGAATGCGTGATTCCGATCTGAACACCGGTCGCGTGGAAGAAATTTCGTACGCCACTTGCCGGGCCGACAAGCGGCAGAGCATCCGGCGCATAAGGAATGGGGCCATTCACGAAACGTTGTGCTCCGGCTTGTTCCAGCAGCGGGACATGGCTGCATGCAGCCTCGAACACCGCCATCATCCCGTCGACATCGTCGGCAAAAAGCTGATGGTCAAAATCCCCGGGAACACCATCCATCCAGACAGGTCGACCTTCATGCGCGTAAGACCCCAGCAGGAACGCGTTCCGTTCCCTGCGCAGGTAGAACCTTAGATCCGGGTCCCGGATCAGCGGGAAAAGATCACTGTCCGCGTCCAGCTCAGGCAAGGCGCTCGTAACCATGTATTGATGTTCCAGGGTCACGACAGGCAGGTTCATTCCGGCAAGCGCGGCGATCTGCGCGCCGCTAGACCCCGCCGCATTGATTACGGTTTCCGCAATCAGGCTGCCAGCCGATGTTTCGACCTCCCAGTCTCCGCTGCTGCGCTGTCTGAGGCCGGTGACTTTGGTATAGCGGCGCACCTCGGCTCCCATGTCCCGCGCGTGTTTGGCCAAGGCCTGCGTCAACTGGCTGGGATCAATATCACCTTCATAGGGGTCCAGAATTCCGCCCAGAACGTCATTCCCCGCTTTCCAGTAAGGGTGCATTTTCTCAATTTCGGACGGTTCCAGCATCGAAAGCTCGAACCCCGCGGATCGCGACACGCCACACAAATGCTGAAACAGCTGCATCCGCTCTGGCGTGTGTGCGGGCCAGATTGCCTTGGTGTGGCGGTAGGTAATCGGTGCATCCGGGTGGGTTGCAAGTTCCTTGTAAAGACGCCAGGCGTAGTTGCCCGCGCGCATCCCCAGCCACGAGTTGGCGTAAGTGGGAATGTTGCCTGCCGCATGCCAGGTCGAGCCAGCCGTCAGCTCATTTTTCTCGAGCAGCAGCGCATCGGCAATGCCCGCCTTGGCAAGATGGTAAAGGATAGCCGCCCCTACGGCACCGCCACCGATGACGGCGACCTGCACGTGATCCTGCATTCAGTTTTTCTCCAGCAATGTGCCGTAGCCCGGGATCGCATCCTTGATGCCGATGGCGCGAAGCGCTTGCCAATACACGGCCGCATTGCATGCAACGATCGGTTTTTCATAGCGCGCCTCCAGTTCCGCGATCAGTGAGATCACAGGCAATGCGGTGCCAACCTGAAGGATGACATCGCAGTCCGATGCAGCCACCTGAGAGAAGACGGCGCGAATATCGTCAAGCGGTGTTTCGCAAATCTCGGGGAGTGTCGGCGCCGCCGTTCCTTTGATCGCGGCAACCTCAAATCCGGCGGCCTCGGTATTGGCTTTTACAACAGCATCCACTTCTGCGCTGAACGGGGTGACAACTCCGACCCGCACCGCCCCAAGTGCGCGAAGCGCCGCGTAGTTGGCCTGCGAAGCGCCCAGCAAACGCACGCCCACCTGGTCAGAGACTTCCGAGCACCGGGCCGCCAGCTTGTCCGGCCCACCCGCCCCTGCATCCGTTGTCAGCCCCACGGCAATTACCCCGGGGTTACAATCCATCAGCTTGGCCGCTTCTTCAGGCAGATCATCCGACACAGCCTCCCCACCAAGGCGAAAGCGCTGCATCTGGTTGGTCACACCGTTCGGTCGCAAAAGCTCCAGCTCCGGCTGCACGACGGTATTCATCGCCGGTGTCATCACGCCGACAATGGCGCGGGGCGCGAGCGTGTCAGTCATGCTGGTTCTCCCTGAGATATCGGTTCAAACCTTCCATGCCACCAATGTAGATTGCGTCACCCACGATACTGTCCATCTCGTTTGCGACATCAGGCGCACAGTTAAATCGGCTTTCCCAAATGCCCAGGGTCTGATCTGTATGTGATATCGGGATAAATCGATGCGTCGAAACGTATCCTTCGACGGGAAGCGGACTTTCGAGAATGTCGTAGGTATAGAAGTGGTCGATGTCGGAATGCGCAAGCAGGGTCTCGCGAAACACCGTCCCGTCGCGAATCTGCAGGCTGCGAATTGACCCGGTCGCGGTCGGCGCTCCATTTTCCAATGTGGCCTTATCCACTCCGGGGTTCCAGGCTGCTAACCCGTCAAAGTTTCGGACGGCCCGCCAGACCCGGTCGATATTTGCATCTATGATCATACTGCGAAAAACGTGCATCTTTTCCCTTTCAGTGACCCAAGCGAGTGGTAAATCGCGTGAATATCCTTTGTGTCGTTCAACGGGGATGTGAGAGCGCGATCCCATATTGATTGTGCACCAACTTCGCGCCAATCGTCCACGCTCGGGCGGTCTGCGAGTCAACGATAACAGTCGTGGAACTGGACACTCATGGGCCTTACGGTTTCGCGCGAGGATCGTGTGACACTTTCCATGGTCGACAGATTGCTAGTCCGAAAGCGCTGCGTCGAGCGCGCATCGGACCGATGTCCAACCGATGGGTCTAACAGCCCACTCCGCTTGCCCAAGATCAGCCCGAGCACTCCGGACCCACTGCCCTTATTCGGGAAGGTATTTGTCGGACCACTGCATTGCCGCTGCCCCGGTCTTGATCATGTGATCAATTGCATCTTCGGCCAACCCGATCCGCGCCAGGATTTCGCGCGTGTGGGCCCCATATTTTGGCATGTGCGAAGGCACTGTGATACGGCCCTTTTTCGGGCGCACGGCATTTGGCGCCACCAGATCAGTCCAGCGGCCCATCGGATGCCGGTCATGGCGGATCGCGCGGAATGTCGCCTGTGACAGATCAACCGCTCCACCGCTTTCCGGTTGCAGGGCGGCATCGCGGGTTTCGTGCAGCGACCCTAATGGAACAACGGCGCTGGACGAAGCGGCGAATGCTGCTTTCCAAAAGGCCACGGGACGTTCGCGGAAGCGCGATGCCAGGTCGGCCTGCACTTCAAACTCCGATAGATTGGCAAGTTCGGCAAGTTCGGGGATATTCGCCAAAGCCTTCTCTCGCTCGGTTGGGGCGGCGAAGAATATCCAGCCGTCCGCCGCTTTATAGCAATGATAGAACGGCCCCCAGCCCAGCGCCTGACGCCCCGAAGGTTCGTCAAACAACGCCCGCCCGTCATAGTCATACATGAACTGGGCCTGAATCAGGTTGCCCGCAGCCGCCAGCGAGGCACGCGCAATGCCGCCCTCTCCTGTCTGGTCCAGCCGCATCAGCGCCCCGCCAAGCGCCACGCAGGCACAGTACCCGGTCAAAACGTCGATCGTGCCGAAATGCGCGTGCTCTTCCGGCGTTTCCATGCCGCCGCCGAAACGCACCATGACACCGGTGGCCGCCTGGGCCAGATCGTCATAGCCAAGGTGGTTGGACTTCGGCCCGATCTTCGGCCCGCCAAATGCGTCCAGCTGAACCAGGATCAGCTTCGGATTGATGCTTTTTAACCGGTCCGGCGACAACCCCAGCGCATCGCGCTGCGCATCGGTGCCGTTCATGGTGATGACGTCGGATTCAGCGATCAGGCGCGCCAGTGCCTCTTGCCCTTCGTCGCTGCGCAGGTTCAAAAGGATGCTCTTCTTGCCGCGATGCGCGTGCATGCCAAAGACAACGGCATTCCAGGGGTCTACCGACGGATCGACCGGTTGTACCAAAGTGACTTCGCCTCCGAACCGCGCAAGGGTCGAGCCGATGGTGGGGCCCGCGATGACATTGGTCAGGTCCAGAACCTTCAGCCCGTCCAGCCAACCCTGTCCGGCAGTGACGACGACCGCCGAGGCCCGGGGCGCTTCGGACAGAAGCGCGGCAAGATCGGCAGGCGTGGCCGCGTGCTTGACCGGAGCCTCGGCATCCTCTGCCAACCACGCGACATTGCCCATCTGGCGCATCCTGCCGTGCACGGGATGTTCGACTTCCAGCACAAGGCCCGAAGCCAGCGCGTGCGGATCATTCAGCCATTCCTGTGAGGATCGCTGGGCCGTTGCCGGTGCTTTCGATGCCCCGAACAGCGCCTCCCACTCGTGGGCCGGACGGGTCAGAAAGGCCTCTTTCATCGCGGTGGATACGCGGGCGCGGTCCGAAACGCCGACCGGATAGTTGCGTGTAGACCATTCCGCGGGCCAGTCTTTCTGATCCAGATAGGCGTCGAAATCTGGCAGGCTTTCAACCATATCGCCAAGCCCAAGCGTTTGAAGCGCGCGTTCAGGATGGCCCTTGATGCTGCATGCCACAACATAAAAACCCCGGCCATCTGCGCAGGGGTAGGTCCGGTAGAACGGGTCGAGGAATTCCGACAATTCCGAAAACTCCAGATTCAGCGGCAAACCTTCTGCCGCGCGCCGTTCCAGTTCAACCTCGCGCGGGGATTTGTAGCGATCCGGATAGTCCTCGATTTGCTGACAATTGTAGACCAGCCCCTCCAGAAGGGCCGAGGCCAGCGGAACCTCGATATGATCCCCGCCATTTCTGCCCCGCGCGCGAAGTGCAAACAGCACCGACATGGCACCAAACGTCGCCCCGTAGGCCGAAGCCAGCCCCAGCGGAGTGAAGGATGGGTTGATCCCCATCAGCCGGCGGTTCAGGCCCATATCCGTGAACTGCCCTGTGCGCGCAGCGATCACTGCCTCCCACGCTGCAATATCGGCCAGTTCCGGATCGGTTGAGGCAAAGCCGGGCATCGATAGTGAAACAATGGCGGGATTTGCCTGCCGCAGGGCGTCCGGTCCCAGACCAAGACGTTTCATCACACCCGGCCGGAAATTGTCGATGACAACATCGGCGCGCTGAACAAGTTGCAGGGCTGTCTGAAGACCGCCTGGCGATTTAAGGTCCAATTCCAGGTTGGATTTTCCACGTGACAGCATATCCGATGCGGGTGATTTCAGGCGCGGTCCGCCCGGAGGATCAATGCGGATCACATCCGCCCCCATATCGGCCAACATCATCCCGACCAGCGGCCCGGCCAGATATTGGCCGAAATCAAGAACCCGAATGTTCGAAAGCGGTCGGTCGCGCATGGTGGTCAGGCCCTTTTGCCGTTGTGGTTGGTTCGACTGCAAATTGGGGAAAGCGTAGTCTTGAATTTTCAGCGGACGTTGTCCTAATTTGCCAAAAAACATCCCAAATCGGACGAAATGCTGGCACTCAAAATCAACGTCCTGCTGTTTGACAAATTTTCCAACATGCTGCTGGCCTGCCTTTTGGAGCCGCTGCGCGTTGTACGGGATCAGACCGGCGCCGACATCCACTGGTCTATTGTGACGCCTGACGACGATGCAGTTCGCAGCTCCAGTGGTCTGCGTCTTTCGCCGGACGTCACCCTGGTTGACGCGGGCGCCTGCGATCTGTTGATGGTGGTCGGCGGAGACGAGTTCAGGCAGAACGCCTCGAAACCGGCCAGCAGAAAATGCGTCGCGCTGACCAGACAGGCGGAGACGGTCATCGGGGCGGATACTGGGGCGTGGTTTCTTGCTTCCTGGGGATTGCTGGACGGGCGTCGGGCAACCCTGCACTGGCAAACACTGACTGAGTTTTCGGAGGCGTTTCCAAATGTCGAGACCCTGCCGGACAGATTTGTCCGCGACGGTCCGATCTGGACCTGCGGCGGCGCGTCGACGGCCATGGATTTGATGATCGCCCTGATTTCGGAACGATACGGTGACGCGCTGGCGCATGATGCGGCCAGCATGTTCCTGCATGACGGTGCGCGGTTCGGTGGGCTTGGACTCAGCGCCATGCAACCCAAAGGGTCGGAAAAACTGCGGCGCTGCATTTCCATAATGGCAGAAAATGTCGAGGCTCCGATGCAAATCGTGGACCTCGCGCGGCGGGCCAACCTTTCGGTTCGGTCCATCTCGCGCATCTTTGTCAAAGAACTTGGGATGCCGCCCCAACGCTATTACCAGTTGATGCGCCTGTCGCGCGCCCGCGACCTGGTTGCGCACACGAACCTTGTTCTGGAAGAGGTTGCGATGCGCTGTGGCTATTCCTCCGCACAGTCTTTGTCCAAGGCGTTTTCGCGGCAGTTCGGCGTCAGCATCGGATCGACGCGCAAGCACAAGCAAATGTGGTGAAATGCCCGGTACTGTGACGCTACTGCGTCTCGTTGAGAACCGGTTTCATCTCTTCCAGTGCCCGGTCGAACGCATTCAGTGTATCCGAAACATCATCGTCACTATGCGCAGCCGATGTTACGGCGCTCATTGCGGACATCAGGTCAACGCCGTTGCGGTTCAGAGCATCCTGTAGCCCCGCGACCAGCTTGGGTGCGGGTCCGCGAATGGTCGCGGCGGGTATCCCGTCCATCGTCCCTTCGTGCGGCCCGAACCAGAGGTGGAACGTCGAGCTTTCGCCATAGCACAGCCCTTCGATGCCGTGATTGGAGAACAGCTCGTTCACGCCACTCCGAATATCCGCCGCGATCCTGTCCGCATGGGCCTGGGCCGAACCATCCGCCAAAAGGTCCATCATCACCGATCCGGTTGCGGCCACGATGGGCGCTCCGTTGAAGGTTCCCTGGTGCAGCACAGCCGGGGTATGTCCCCGGGTCGTGACGGACGGGTCGAGCATCGCCATGACGTCGGCCGTGCCGCCGACGGCACCTCCCGGCATACCGCCGGTGACGATCTTGGCCATGGTCGTCAGGTCGGGCGTGGTACCGGCCAGGGCCTGACGCCCACCGGGGGACCAGCGGAAACCAGTGATGATCTCATCCAGGATCAGCAGGCTGCCATTTCGATGCGCGGCGGATTGGGCGGCTCCCAGAACCGCCTGCGCCATCGGCACTGCGCCGTAATTGGCGCCCGAGGCTTCGACAATCACCGCAGCATAGTCCTTGGTGGCGAGCATCCTGTTCAACATGTCCGCATCAGGCGGGCAGATGTCGGTCAGCGCTGCGACGGCTGCGGGAACACCCAGTGATGGCGGCACATCCGATCCCGGTTTGGACCCCTTCAGAACGTGATCATGCCAGCCATGGTAATGCCCGTCCACGCGAAGGATCTTGTCACGGCCAGTGAAGGCGCGGGCGATGCGCAGGGCCAGCATCGTTGCCTCGGTTCCGGACGCGGTGAAGCGGACCCGCTCTACCGACGGAACCAGATCGCAGATCTTGCGTGACCAGTCGACCTCGATCGGGTTGCAGTCAGCCGCAAAGATCGCTTCCGCCGCTTGCGCCTGCAGGGCTTTGACAATTTCGGGGTGGCAATGGCCCATCATCTGGCTGGCCGCACCCATCTTGAAATCGATATATCGATTGCCATCAGCGTCCCACTTATGCGCGCCCAGCGCACGGGTGATATAGATCGGGTTCGGCAAGCGCCAGCGATAGCGGTGTGAGATGCCCCCGGGCATCGATTGTCGGGCTTGCTGAAACAGGTCGCTGGATTTGGTCATCTGTCCTTCTTGCCCTTCACCAAATTTGCCCGCCGCGGGCCGAGTGGCCCCGGCTGTCAGCACGTTTCTTTCCAGCAGCGTCGGCCCGCGCGGCCTCAGCCAGATGCCGCGATGTCGAACAATCGACTGCGCCCGCACCAAAGATCGCATCGCGCATGTGACCAGCCACGCCACCCTCCTGCTTTTCAGCCACTCTGGCGACAAGGAAACAATCGGGCAAGACGACTTTTCGGTAACGGGTTCTCCGGCCTTCCGGTGCTGCAGAACGGACCAGGCAGGCTTGGCTTACAAAGCCCTTGGCCACAGAGCTCGATGTGAGGCGCGTGCATCTACGTGGGCGCGAAACGGACAGAGCGTTGCCGATCAGGTGGATGGGAAAACGGCTGTTTTCTTTACCGTTCCGTAGACAAAGCTGGTATCGATGGAGGCGATACCGCCAATCGGGTGAATGCGATTGCGGATAAAGTCTTCGTAAGCCTCGAGATCCGAAACAAGAACGCGCAACTGATAGTCCATGGCACCGGTCAACACATGGCATTCGAGAACTTCCTCGATCATCCGAATCCGCCCTTCAAAATTCTGTACATCCGTTTCGTTGTGCCGCTCCAGCCGGATACGCACAAAGACGGTAATAGCCATCCCGTATGCGGTGGCGTCCACATCGGCGCTGTATCCCTTGATGATCCCACTGGCCTCAAGGTTCTTGACCCGGCGCAGGCAGGGCGACGGAGAGAGGCTGACCGCATCCGCAAGATCCTGATTGGTCATGCGCCCATCCCGTTGGAGGGCACGGATGATCTGTCTGTCCTTGGCGTCCATTTTCCTTCCCACGATTGGCAGATCCTGCCAATTTCGACCTCAATGTTAGTATAATTCGCAACCCATCACCCAATGTAAAGGTGCAAACTGGCTCCAACTGGAATCAGGAGTTTGTCATGACCCGCTCAACCGGCTTTGCTACCCGCGCCATCCACCATGCTTACAACCCGTTGGAAAATGACGGCGCGCTGACCCCGCCGCTGCATTTGACCTCCACCTTTTCCTTCGAAACGGCCGAGGCCGGCGGCGAGATGTTCGCAGGTGAACGCGAAGGCCATATCTACAGCCGTATTTCGAACCCCACGTGCGATCTTCTGGAACGCCGGATTGCGGTGCTCGAAGGGGCTGAGGCCGGGCTGGCCCTTTCCAGCGGCATGGGTGCCATTACCGCAGTGCTTTGGACCCTGCTGTCGCCAGGCGACGAAGTTATCGTCGACAAGACACTCTATGGCTGCACCTTTGCGTTCATGCGCCACGGGTTGGCGAAATGGGGTGTCACGATCACGCATGTCGATATGACGGACCCTGAAAACCTGCGTGCCGCTGTGTCGGACAAAACGCGTGTGGTCTATTTCGAAACGCCGGCAAACCCGAATATGCGGCTTGTGGACATTGCCGCCCATGCAAAGATCGCGCACACGGTCGGCGCAAAGGTCGTGGTCGACAACACTTATGCCAGCCCATATCTGACCCGACCGATTGAACACGGTGCCGACATCGTTCTGCATTCCGCCACAAAATACCTTGGCGGGCACGGAGACGTGGTTGCTGGCCTGGTTGTGGGCTCGGCGGAACAGATTGCCGAGATCCGCCTGGTCGGGATGAAGGACATGACCGGCGCGGTGATGGCGCCCTTCAACGCGATGCTGATCCTGCGAGGGCTGAAGACCCTGAATTTGCGGATCGACCGCCACTGCGCATCGGCTGAAGTTGTCGCTGAATATCTCGAGGCCCACCCCGCTGTCGGTGACGTATCTTTCCCTGGTCTCAAGAGTTTTGCCCAACATGATGTTGCGCAGCGCCAGATGTCGCAGCCCGGAGCCATGATTGCGTTTGAAATCAAATCCGGCCTGTCCGGCGGGATCGAATTCATGAACCGACTGACCATGATCCAACGCGCAGTCTCGCTGGGCGATGCGGAAACCCTGATCCAGCACCCGGCCTCGATGACCCATTCGACATACACCCCGGAAGAGCGGGCCGAGCATGGAATCAGCGATGGCCTGATCCGCCTGTCAGTCGGGCTTGAAGACGTCGAAGACATCCTTGCAGACCTGGAGCAGGCTTTGCCCTACCCTGCCCGCAGCGCCGCCTGAACCCGGAGACCGCCATGCACATTGATCCCACCCAGTTGAAAATCGTTGAACAACGCCTGCTGTGGTTGTCGCATTGGATGATCCACCATGCCAATCATGTCCGGCCCAAGGTGGATGGGATCAAGATCGGTGGTCATCAGGCTTCGTCCGCCTCGATGGTATCGATCATGACGGCGCTCTATTTCTCGGCCCTGCGGCCGGAGGACAGGGTCGCCGTCAAACCCCACGCGTCGCCGGTCTTTCACGCGATGCAGTACCTCATGGGCAACCAGACCCGCGAGAAAATGGAAAACTTCCGCGGATTTGGCGGTGTTCAGAGCTACCCCAGCCGAACCAAGGATATCGATGACGTAGACTTCTCGACCGGGTCAGTGGGCCTGGGTGTCGCAATCACCTCGTTTGCCTCGATCATTCAGGATTACATCAAGGCCAAAAGCTGGGGTGCAGACGCCCCATTGGGTCGCATGGTTGCACTGGTCGGCGATGCCGAATTGGACGAAGGCAATATCTACGAGGCGTTGCAGGAAGGGTGGAAGAACGACCTGCGCAACACTTGGTGGATCATCGACTACAACCGCCAGTCACTGGATGGGATCGTACGCGAAGGGCTGTTCGCGCGGATCGAGAAGATCTTTGATGCTTTTGGCTGGGATGTCGTACGCGTGAAATACGGCGTCCTGCAACGCGCTGCATTCGAAGAGCCCGGAGGGGACCGGTTGCGGAACTGGATCGACGCCTGCCCCAATCAGGACTATTCGGCCCTAACGTTCATGGGAGGTGCGGTGTGGCGCCAGCGCCTGATGGACGATCTGGGCGATCAGGGAGACGTCACGGCGCTTATCGAACGGCGCACGGACGCGGAACTGGCGGCCTTGATGGAAAACCTCGGTGGCAACTGCGTCGAGACCATGTCCCGGACATTTGCCGCGATCGACCATGATCGCCCGACTTGCTTTCTAGCCTATACGGTAAAGGGCTGGGGCACGCCCATTGCCGGTCACAAGGACAACCACGGCGGGTTGATGAACAACAGTCAGTTTGCCGCGTGGCAGGCCCATATGGGCGTGCTTGAGGGTGAGGAATGGAATCCGCTCGCTGCAGTTGAGGACCCTGAAGCCCTGAAAGACTTCCTGTCCAAAGCGCCATTCTTTGCCAAAGGTCCTCGGCGCTATCTTGATGACAAGCTGGATGTGCCGCCAATAGGGATCGACACCAGCCGTGAGATTTCAACCCAGATGGCTTTCGGCAAGATTCTGGACGCCTTGTCCAAGGGCGACAGCCAACTGGCCGAACGCATTGTGACAACGTCGCCTGACGTAACCGGCACCACCAATCTTGGGCCATGGGTGAACCGTCGCAAGCTTTTCGCGCGTTCCGAACAGACCGACGCCTTTGTCGAACATCGTATCCCCTCGACGGCCAAATGGGAGTTCACGCCGGAAGGGCAGCATATCGAACTCGGGATTGCTGAAATGAATCTGATGCTGTTGCTGGGCGCGGCGGGTCTTTCGCATTCCCTGTTTGGAAAGCGGCTGATCCCGATTGGAACGGTTTATGACCCCTTTGTCTGCCGCGGACTCGATGCATTGAACTATGCCTGCTACCAGGACGCGCGCTTCATACTGGTGGGCACGCCGTCGGGGGTTACACTGGCTCCGGAAGGTGGGGCGCACCAGTCCGTCGGCACCCCCCTGATCGGGATGAGCCAGGATGGGCTGGCCGCATTTGAACCTGCCTTTGCCGACGAGTTGGCGGTGATCATGGAATGGGCCTTCGACTACATCCAGCGCGACGGCGAGGGACAACCGGACGAGCGCACCTGGCTGCGTGATGAAACCGGAGGGTCGATCTACCTGCGCCTGACGACCAACCCGATCGAACAGCCCGGCAAACGCGTGGACGACGAATTCCGTCAGGGTGCGATCGATGGGGCCTATTGGCTACGCAAACCTGGGCCCAATTGCGAGGTCGTAATCGCCTATCAAGGGGCAATTGCACCAGAGGCGATCAAAGCCGCAGGAGCAATTTGTGAAGGCCGTCGGGACATCGGTGTTCTGGCCGTCACGTCCGCCGATCGGTTGAATGCCGGATGGACCGCCGCCCAACGGGCACGGTCACGCGGAAACAAGGCGGCGCTGTCCCACATCGAAGCCCTGATGTCTGACCTTCCGCGTCACTGCAAACTGATCACGGTGATCGACGGGCATCCTGCGACCCTGTCCTGGCTGGGGTCCGTGCATGGACATCCGACGATTCCAATGGGTGTCGAGCACTTCGGTCAGACCGGCACGATCGGCGACCTCTATCGTCACCACTGCATTGACGCCGATGCCATCATCGAAAAGGTGAGCGGATTGACAGATGGGAAACCAATGCAACAACCGAGCATCGGCCTTGTTAGGGACTGACACCCTCTGATCGCAGCGTTTTGTAGGGTGAGGCCCCTTGATCAAAGACGTCTCACCTCGGCGTGAAATTGCGACCCAAGTAATGCCGGTTTGATTTCGACCAGCTTGCGCCGATCCTTGCAATTCGGACCGGAACTATGGGTCTTCTTCTTGATCCCGGATTCCATCTCCAATCCGACGGCAACCGGGCTGTGGCTGTTCGGAAATCAATTTGAAAAGGCCAGCCAAATTTTCAGCCTGCTATCCGTGACCGAATACCTTGTCCGCGAAACCATCCACGAGGAAGTCAATCAGGGCCCGAACGCGCCGTGGCAGGAAGGGCATTTCCGGTCGCAGTACGAAGACCCCACCGCCGGCGCTAGGCTCCGCGCGATCCGACAGAACCGGACACAGGCGACCTGTGCGCAAGTCGTCGGATATCAGAAACTCCGGCAACCACGCTATGCCGCGTCCCGCACAGCACGCCGAACGGAGCGCTTCCAGACTATTGCAGGAAAACCCCGACCCGAGCCGCGACATGCCGCCACCCGTTCGTTTGAAGCCCCAATCCGACAGATATTTTTCCGGCCCGAGGCGCAGGCATCTGTGCGCAGTCAGGTCCTCGGGTTCCAGTGGAACTCCGCTCCGCTCAAGATAACCGGGCGCGGCACATGGGATCCGCTGATTGTCCATCAGTTTCCGTGACACGAGGGACGAGTCCGGCAAGATGCCGCTGCGGATTGCGAGATCGAAGCCATCGCCCACCAGATCAATGATCTTGTCCGTCAGCAACAGCTCGATTTCGACTTCGGGATTAAGCTCCATGAATTCGACCACCAGAGGGACAACATGTAACTGGCCAAGAGCCGCCGAGCTTGTCACACGGATCACACCGCGCAGGTTGCCGGCATCATCGGCAATGTCCTCTTCCAGGGCTGTCAGGCGGGCAAGAAGATCCCTCGCTTCCTCTACATATCGTTGTCCGGCCTCCGTCAATGCCATGCGCCGGGTCGAGCGGACAAGAAGCGGCACCCGCAACCTCTGCTCCAACAGGTGCACCCGTTTGCCCACCGCAGACGGGGTGTACCCCAACACGCGGGCCGCGGCCGAAAAACTGCCGTGGTCAACCACGGCCAGAAGGATTTCCAGTTCCGTTTTTTGCGACATTTATTCCAAAAACTATTAAAAGTTGATCCAAGATACCGGATTGTCGGCGCAAACTTTCCAAATTATCTATGGTGGAGGCCAATAAACCAAGGAGAAATACCTTGCCCATCGCTTCGAACACCTCCCTTTTTAGCCCGTTCACCCTGCCGAACGGGCGTGTTTTGAAGAACCGGATCGTCAAATCGGCCATGTCGGATTCGCTGGCGGATGGCCGGGGCAACCCGACCGCCGCCCAGATGCGTCTCTATGAACGCTGGGCCGAGGGTGGTTTGGCGGCGTCGATCATCGGTGAAGTGCAGGGGGATCCGCGTTACCCCGAAAAACCGGGTAATCTCGTGCTCGACGAGGCGGCCGATATGGCGGCTTTCCGGGATCTGGCCCGCCGTGGCTCGGTCAACGGGGCGCAGCTTTGGCTGCAACTTGGCCACGCCGGGGCGCTCGCGCATCGACCGATCGGTTATCCCAAAGGCCCAAGCGCTATCGATTTCCCTGATTTCAGCAGTGAAGCCATGTCGCTTGCCGAGATCAGGACCATTCCAGAAAAATTTGCCCGCACAGCCCGTCGGTCTGCCGATCTGGGGTTTGGCGGTGTCCAGATCCATGCAGCGCACGGATTTTTGTTGAGCCAGTTCCTCTCCCCCCTCTTCAACCGTCGAACGGATGCCTATGGTGGCCCGATCCACGCGCGGATGCGGTTGCTGATCGAAACCGTTGAGTCTGTGCGCTCTGCGGTGCCGTCTGATTTCACAGTCGCGGTCAAACTGAGCGCCACTGACCAGCTTGACGGCGGACTGACGGAACAAGACGCGCTCAGGGTGGTTGCCGGGTTGGACGGCAAAGGCGTCGATCTGCTGGACATCAGCGGCGGGACCTATTTTCCCGGCGCGCCATCTAGTTCCGAACGGTCAACCAAAGGTCCCTACTTCCTCGACTTCGCGCGCGCCGCACGGCGGTTGATCAAGACCCCACTCATGGTGACCGGAGGGTTCAAGCATCGCGCGGAAGCAGACGCGGCAGTCAAATCAGGGGATGTGGATGCGGTCGGCATAGCACGCGGTTTCATCCTGGACCCTGATTTGCCCAGCACTTGGCAGGCTGCGAAGAGTGACCCAGTCTTCCCTCGCTTCGCCACTTTGCCACCGGGCGGGATGACCGCATGGTTCACAATGCGAATGACGGACTATGGAGAAGATCGGGAGGGGCCGGTGGATCGGGATATTTTTCAGGCTATCGCGGAATATGAAAACCGCGACCATCAGCGTGTAGGGATTTGGAACGAGAAGTTTGTTTGAAAACGCCCCTGCCTCCGAACACGCCAAACATAATCGACGAGGGCGTAGATACTGTCGTGGCTTCAACGCCGATCTATTCCGAAAAGCGCCAACATCGCAAACCACCGTCTATCCAACAGATGTTTTGGGAACGTCCACAATGTTGGCTTCACACCTCTGAAACCAATCAAAAAAAGCATTGGCCCCAGGTTTGCACGGATGGTCATAGCGCGTGAATGTCGAACGTATCAGAGAAACCTTTTATCTTCGTTGCGCCGAATGTCTTTTCCACATGGGCACCTTCCAACAGCGCCAGTGTTTCCTGATCTATCAAAATTCGGCTACCGGTTCGCTGGGTTTCCGCTTCAAGACGGGCCGCAAGGTTTACGGTCGATCCGATGCAAGTATACGTCGCCCGGTTGTCCGTGCCGGCATATCCGGCAACAACCTCGCCGGTTGCGATTCCGATGCCGATCTTCAAGGCATCTTTCCCTTCCGCGCGCCGTTCGAGATTTAAAATTTCGATCATGTTGTGCATCTCATGTCCCGCCGCCACCGCACTTTGCGCAGAGTTGGGCAGGGGTTGCGGAACCCCAAAAAGCGCCATCAAACCGTCGCCCAGCATCAGGCTGACAATGCCGCCATTGCTGGTCACAGCCTCGAACATCAAAGTGTAGAAGATATTGAGCAGATCAATGGTTTCTTCCGGCGCGAGGTTTTCCGACAACGTCGTGAAGCCCCGGATATCGCAAAACAAAACCGACGCGTTGGCACGTTTGCCGCCGATGGCGAAGCCGGACGCTTGCAGGTCCTGGGCTACTTCGGTGGTTGCAAAGCGTTCAAGCAGACGCTTCTGTTCGTCCCGCAGTCTTTTCTTTTCGAGGCCACTGGAAACGCGTGCACTGAGAAGCGTCTTGTTGACCGGTTTCGGCAAGTAGTCTTCGGCCCCCAATTCAATGCAGCGCACCACATTGTCGAGCCCTTCGACAGATGAGGTCACAATCACCGGCAAATCGCGCAGGTCGGTGTCCGACTTGATCGCCTCAAGAACCTGGAATCCGTCCATTTCCGGCATTTCAATATCGAGAAGAAGCAGGTCGAAAGGCTGACTGGACAGCATCTCCATCGCAACCCGACCGTTTTCCGCCACCGAAGCCTGGTGACCCAAAAGCTCGACATTCCGGGACAACAGCAGGCGATTGACCTTGTTGTCGTCGACAATGAGCAGATGTCCGGGGGCGTCAGTCATCAATCAAGCTCCGAAGCGCCGCTGCTGCGGAGTTAAGGGCCGCCTCCAACGCGTTCGCATCCGTAAGATCACCGGCCACGGGCGGCTTTCCAAGCTCGACTTTCCTGGCCAGTTCGGCAAGCGCCGTTGCACCAAATGTGCTTGCATTGGATTTGATGGAATGTGCGGCCCGACGGTATCTGTCGGCATCGGCCGCGCCCGCGGCTGCCTTCAATTCGCTTATCATTCCGGGGGCTTCGTCGAGAAAGGTGTTCACAAGCTCGGCAGCAAAGTCTTCGCCTGTCGCGTCTTTGAGTTCCATGAAGATTTCATGATCAATTGGGCTATCTGTCATGGATCACCTTCTTGTTCGGGGGGAGTTCAAAAGGGCTTCAATTAAAACGGGGACTCGGATCGGTTTGGTGATGTAATCATCCATACCGGCGTCCAGGCACATCTCGCGATCGCCCTGCATCGCGTTCGCAGTCATGGCAATTATGCGAGGACGGCTGCCATCGGGGAACGCCTTGTTGATCCGGCGGGACGCCTCCAACCCGTCCATTTCGGGCATCTGCACATCCATGAACACGACGTCGTATGTTTGTCGGTTTACGCTTTCAACGGCCTCAGCGCCGTTGCTGGCCAAATCCGCGCGATACCCCATCTGCTCCAACAAGCGGAGGGCGAGTTTCTGGTTCACCAAATTGTCTTCCGCCAGCAATATGCGCAGTGGGTAGCGCTTTGCCATATCGGGGTCTGTTTGGGGTTTGTCCGGTGGTTTGGCCACTTTCAATTGCACCTTTTGGGTCGCAAACAATGTGACCAACGTATCAAATAGCTGCGATTGACGTAACGGTTTGGCAAGGTTGGCGGCAAACAACCCGTCCTCAAGATCCACGTCGCGCTGGCCGAGTGAACTGAATAGGATCATCGGCAGTGCCGGCCGCTTTGTGCGGATCTTTCCTGCAAGTTCCTCTCCATCCATTTCCGGCATATGCATGTCGAGGATGGCAAGATCGAACCGGTCGGCCTTTCCCAGCAGGCCCAGCGCTTCGGACGGGGTTTCACACGTCGTGGTTTGGGTGCCCCACTTCTCGGTTTGGAGAGCCAGGATTTTGCGATTGGTGGCGTTGTCGTCCACCATCAGAATACGCTTGCCCTCAAGCTCGGGCTGAACGCCAACCAGATTGCGAGACGATGACTTCACTGGTTTCGCCGCTTTGGCCCGGATCTTGAACAAAAAGGTAGAACCACGCCCTTCGCCTTCGCTTTCCGCCCACATTGTCCCACCCATAAGCTCTGCAAGACGCTTGGAGATCGCAAGACCCAGACCAGTGCCACCATATTTGCGGGTCGTTGAACTGTCTGCCTGGCTGAAAGATTGAAACAGACGGCGCATGCCCTTGTCAGACAGGCCAATTCCGGTGTCGCGAACTTTGAACGTGAGTTCCAACGCGCCCTGCTCCTTGGCTGATCGTTCAACGGACAGAACCACTTCGCCGCTTTCGGTGAACTTCACGGCGTTAGACAGAAGGTTCAGCAGAATTTGCCGCAATCGGGTCAAGTCGGCGCTGATCGCCGGGGGCAGGGCATCGTCGAACTCATAGGCCAAATCGAGCTGTTTTTCGGCAGCTTTGCCGCTGATCAAATCCAGCGCGCTTTCTATGCATTCACGCAAGTCGAACGGATGGTTCTCGATATCCATTTGCCCGGCCTCGATTTTTGAGAAATCGAGAATCTCGTTGATGATACCCAATAGCGCATCGCCACTGTCGCGGATCGTATTGGCATAATCGCTCTGCTCCGCATCCAACTCGGTGTCCATCAAAAGCCCGCTCATTCCGATCACGGCGTTCATCGGGGTTCTGATTTCGTGGGACATGGTGGCCAGAAAAGCGCTTTTGGCTTCGTTGGCCTCTTCCGCGGCCTTGCGCGCTTCTTCGGCCTCTCGGAATAGGCGCACATTCTCAATTGCTATGACGGCCTGGTCGGCAAAAGATTCCGCCATGGCAATATCGTCATCCGAAAATGGCTTTTTCGTTTTCCTGATGAACACAAGGCCACCCAGGCAGGTGCCGACACGCATCAACGGAACACCCAGGTAAGCCTCGGTTCCGTTTTCCTTGTGCAGTTTTTTCGCCAATCTCGGCAGTTCATGTGATGAAAAGTCGGAAACATGCCGTGTTCTTCCCGACATTAATACCGATGACTGGAAATTGTCTTGTGGATCAAGCGGGTGACGGGACTGTCCGAAGTCGCGTATCAACCCGTGCGATGAAGCCACGGCCACTTGCCACCAGGATAACTCATCGGCCAAGGTTGCTATCGCCATATCACACGAAACAAGCCGGGTCGCGGACTCTACGATCATCTCAAAAACAGGCGTTGTATCCGTAGGCGATTGGCTGATCACCCGCAGTACATCAGCACTCGCCGTTTGACGCGCGAGCGCAGTTTGCGTGTCATTGAACAATTGAGAATTCTGGATCGCGATAATCGCCTGCGACGCGAATGTCTCCATTTGCTTGATTTGCTTTTCGTCAAAAGCAGCAGCCGTTCGGCTGCCCATGCTGATGACACCAATTGTGGCGCCGTCACGTATCAGAGGCACGGAAAGAACGGATCGATACCCTTCGAGGTTCGACTTCAGAACCGGATCATAAAGAGGGTCTGCCTGCGTATCCTCGACATAGTCGGCCTGTCCACGAAGAAGTGCACGCGCGGTCGCCGATGAGTTCCCCGGTTCAAATGGGTGCGCCTTCAGAAACTCGGTAAATCCGTCTGACAGGTTGTGCCCCGCAAAGAAATGATACTTCCCGTCCTCTGGTTTCTTCAAGGCGACGAAGGCATCCTGAAGACGGCAGATACGGGACGAAACGGCCAGCAACGCTTCCAGCACGGGTTCCAATGCGTCAGGAGATCGGGAAATCACCTCGAGAACTTCAGTCGTGGCAGTCTGGTATTGCAAGGCCTCTTCGACTTCTGCGGTGCGCGCCTGCACTTCCTCGAAAAGCTGCGTGTTGTTGATGGCGATCAGTGCCTGAGACGCAAAGGTTTCCAAAAGGCTGATCTGTTTGTCGTTAAACGCCGAAGCCTGCCGGTGCGCCATGACGATGACCCCAAGCGTCAGACCGTTTTTGACAAGCGGAACGCCCAAAGTGGTCAGGTAATCGCCCATCTCGGCCGCCTGTTTCCACGTGTAAGTCGGATCGTTGCGCGTATCCTCGATGTAGACTGTTTTTCCATGCAACGCCGTTCGCCCGATGCACGAGCCTTCTTCCGGAGCTATGGGGTTGTCTGACAGGAACTTCAGAAACGCATCGCTCACGTTGTGGGACATGACCACCCGGTACAGCCCGTCGTCTGGGTCCCGCATCGCGAAGAATGCATATTCCGGTGAACATATGCGCGAAGAAACCTCGAGGATGGCATCCAGCACCGGCGGCAGATCGTTGGGCGAGCGGGAGATGACATCCAGCACTTCTGACGTGGCTGTCTGGTACTTCAGTGTCTCTTCCACTTCGGCCGTACGTGCCTGAACTTCTTCGAACAACTGGGTATTGTTGATCGCAATCACGGCCTGGGCCGCAAAAGTCTCTAATAGAGAGATCTGCTTTGAATTGAATGGCGCGACCTTGTCGTGGCAGAGCACGATCACGCCGACCACCACTTTGCCCTTGATCAGCGGGACACCTAGCAGCGAACGGTACTTTCCGATGCGAGCTGCCTCTTTCCATGCGTATTCGTCAGCTTCCGTGTCCTTGTAATAGACTGTTTCCCCTCGGGCTGCTGTTTGGCCAATTCCGCTCCCGTGGCCGGCCGGAACAGGGTTGGCCTTCATGAACTTCATGAAAACACTGTCAAAATCGAGCATGATGTCCGTGTGGTAAAGGTTATCTTCCGGATTGAGGATCGAAATCGCAGTGTATTTTGGTTCGCAGATCCGGCTTGCGACCTTCAGGATTTCCTCAAGTACCGGCTCCAACTCGTTCGGAGAGCGCGATATGACCGACAATACGTCTGACGTGGCGGTCTGGTATTCCAGCGCTTGCTCTACTTCCGCAGTGCGTTTCTCAACCTCGCGGAATAGGTTCGCGTTTGTGATGGCGATAATGGCCTGGTCTGCGAAAGTTTGAAGCAATTGAATCTGTTTCTTGGAAAACCCGGAAACTTCCGGCGACCCGAGCGATAATACGCCCACGACCTTGCCGTTCTTGACCAACGGCACCCCAAGCAGTGATTTGTATTCACCGACGCCGCTTTCTTCCATCCATGTGTAGAACGGGTCCGCTTCGACATCTTCGATATAGATTGTGCGTTTGGACAAAATGGCCCGCCCGCTTACACCGCTCTCACTGGGCGAAATAGGGTGCGATTTGACGTAGTCCGCAAAAACCGTGTCCTGAGTGAGTGTCGAGTGAACATGGAAGAGCCCGTCGTCCGGATTCAACATCGCAACATAGGCATCCTGCAACTCGCAGATACGCGACGCCTCTTTGAGGATGGCATCGAGAACGGGCGACAACTCGTTTGGTGACGCCGAAATAACCCGCAGCACTTCAGAAGTGGACGTCTGGTATTCCAGCGCTTGCGTAACTTCCGCCGTGCGGTCCTGGACCTCCCGAAACTGGCGAACATTCTCCATTGCTATCACGGCCTGGGCCGCAAATGTCTGGACCAGTGCGATGTCGTCATCTGAGAACGGTGCAACTTCTCGGCGATAGAGCACGATCACCCCAAGTCCGGTGCCGCCTTTCATCAACGGAACCGCAAGAACCGAGCGGGCGCCTTCGATCTCGACCATCTGAACCCGTTTCGGGTCGCGGTCCCGGTAATAAAGCGGATCATCGGCGATGTTGTCCCGACGAATGACCTGCCCATCGACCATGGGCCTGATTGCGATCAGTTCCGTACGTGTCAAAGGCTCGGTGAATTCCCTGAGCGCTTCATCAAAATCGGTTCTCGCGCCAATATTGGCCGGGATCGTCGCAAGCCCGCGTTCGTGATCAGCGACACACAAGAAGGCCAGCGGTGCCTTGCACAAACGGCTGGCATTTTCGAGAATGCTGTGGAAGACCGGCTTGTCGTCGTCGCGGCTGCGACTGATGACTTCAAGGATTTCTCGCGACGCTTTCTCCCGCTCAAGCCGTTCCTGAACTTCGCGAAACTGGCGCGTGTTCTCGATTGCAATCACCGCGTGTCTGGCGAATTCATCGATTAGCTGCACATCAGGGTCGGCGAATGGACGCACCTCGCGGCGGCTGACCGCGATGGCCCCGATGGCCTGCCCCCCCTGCATCAACGGAACTGCGACGCGGGACCGAATGCCTTCCACCTCAACCATCGCAACCGCCGTTGGATTGCCCGAGCGATAGTAATCTGTATCAGCTATATCGTCGACGCGAACTACCTGACCTGTTCTTATCGCGATAGCGGCTGTAAACGAACCTTCGAGAGGCCACTCCGTTCCTATTTCAGCCCCTTCTTTTTGGTGACCCCAAGCCGCCACGAGCCTTCCGCAGGTTCCAGCAGAGTTTACCAGAATGAGTGCGGCCTGATCCGCACCACAAACCTGAGTGGCCTGCTGAAGAACCACCTCAAAGACCCGCGCATCGTCGTCCCGGCTTTTGCTGATCACTGTCAGAACTTCCCGCGTCGCCGTTTGGCGTTCCAACTGAGTATGCAGCTCTGTCATTTGGCGTGTATTGTCGATGGCGATGACAGCCTGAGCTGCAAAGCTCTCGACCAAAGCAATCTCGTCATCGGTGAAAGGGCGTACTTCGCGCCGATAAATCCCGATTACCCCGACCGGGTCGCCGTCCACTGAAATCAGAGGGACTGTCAGAAACGAACGGACACCTTCTTCATCAACCAACTGACGGCGCCAAGGGTCCTCGTTAATGTAATGGTCTGTCAGGCGTAAATCGACGTTGTGAATAACGCGCGCTTCCCGCACAGACTCGGCAATCTGAAGATTTGAGTCCAACGGCCAACGATCAACACCGACCTCGTACGTGGCCAATTGATCGCCGTAATGGGCGGCGTATTCTAGATGGGTTCCCGCTTCATTCAAGAGGCTCAGCGTCGCGACATCGGTTTCACACAGCCGGGCGGTGTTTTCGAGGATCGTCTTAAAGACCGGAGCTTCATCCTCCCGAGAACGGCTAATTACCTCAAGCACCTCGCGCGTGGCGCCCTCGCGCGCCAGGCGGGTCTGCAATTCGCGGAATTGGCGAACATTCTCGATTGCGATCACGGCTTGCGCGGCGAATGTTTCCACCAGCCGAACCTGATCATCGGTGTATGGGCGCACTTCGTTGCGCGCCAACATCAAACACCCGATTGCCGAGCCATCCAGTTTCAATGGAACAAACAGATTGCTGCGGCATCCATGTGTGTCGACAATCAGCTTGAAACGCTCATCACCGGACTTGTGAAAATCGGTATCTCCCATATCGACAACGCGTTTGGTCTCGCCGCTGAGAATGGTATCGGTCACAAGGGAATTGCCCGGCTCCATGGTGTACTTACCGTCGAGCCAGAGCTGTTGAATGTCCGGGTGCAGATTAACGCTGGCCACCAGTTGCTGAAGGGCATCCCCTTCTCGCCCCAGAACCAGACCGGCGAAGAAAGCGTCGCAGAGATCTTTTGCCAGCGTTACAATCAGATCGCAGACCGGCTGCACGTCATCCTTGGTCTCGGAGATTGCCTGCATAACCCGCGCAGTCGCTTCGAACCGCGCCTGCTGATCAGCGACGCTGAGCCCCTCACTTTGCGCGGATGACGACGCAGGACCTGCCGTCTCTCCTGATGGTCTTTTTTCACCCACGTGAGGTTAAGCTCCCCAGTCAACTCATGAAAAGTACCAGGTTCGAGTTTAGAGAGCATGAGATAGAAGTCACTGAGTTTTCTTCGCGGGTCCCGGAATCAGCGTTGCCCCGCAAACAGCCCAAGGGCACATGATCCGATCATTTCAGATGAGCCGTGCCAAAACACACATGACGAAGCGAGCTGCCGTCGGCACCTTTTTCAGGTGTTCTGTTAGCACTTCATTGAAAAATCTGGATTCAACAAAGAAAGCGTTTGGGACTTGTCGATGCGTGTGCTCGACATGCGCGCGTTGAATTGTGTTGGCAACAGCGATCCCATCATCTTCGGGAGAAAGGTATTCCGTCGTTCGCGCCTATCGCAAACTGATCCGCACGAGCCTCAGGCGGAGGCGACGTCCTTCATTTGGATGAGCTGAATGAGATTTCCGCACGTGTCATCAAAAACAGCCATGTGAACTGCCCCCGCATCCATCGGTTCGGTGACGAAATCCACGCCCAGATTTTTCAGCCTCTTGTACTCAGCATCAAGGTCCCGGACCTGAAATGAATGTGCGGCGATGCCGTCTGCAACAAGGGCTGCTTTGTAAGGCCCCACCGCCGGGTGGTCGCTTGGTTCAAGCAGCAACTCAGTCCCTTCGGGATCTTCCTTTGATACGACCGTCACCCAACGGTTTTCGCCCAATGAGATATTGTGCTTGACCTTGAACCCCAGGGTTTCAGTGTAAAACTTCTCAGCTTTGTCTTGGTCATCAACAAATATGCTGGTTACATAGATTTTCATGTCTTGGATCCGTTTGGTTTGTAATTTGTTAGCCATGATGCAGCCGCGATGTGCTCATCGCTCACGCGCAAGGAGTGCGTTTTTGTCCGACCCTTCCATTCAACTTCGATCAAGCCTGCCTTCTCCAACACCGCCAGATGCTGGGAAACCGTCTGCCGGGACAACGCAACACCATCCTCCGCAACCGATGCGGCGCAAACTTCGAACAGCGACTGGGCAGGTTGCCTGCTCAGACGGTCGATGATGCGGCGGCGGGTGCTGTCGGAAAGTGCCTTGAAGATTAGGTCGAGCTGATCATCTTTCATGGCTTCAATATGCAGCAACATTACTGCAAGTTTCTTGCGCCGGAAGAGACGTTCACGAGTCCTGCGAAGATGCCAGAAATGGGCGCACCAGGACTATTTTTCATACGACTTGACACATGACGGGCGGATGACTAAGTCGACAACCGCCTGAGGCATACCGCTTCGTGCAACGGAGATTTTATGAAAGAGACCCGGGCCTAACGCCCGTTCCTGGCGACCCAAATTCAGGAACACAAACATTGATAGGCACACTCACGCGCGATGCTGAGTGAACCTGTTTCTGTGCTTTCGTAAGATCGAGACATCCCAATGAATATCTCAAAGCACGAGCAACGTGTTTTGCACGAACTCGCCCTTGGCGGGGCGATCCACTTCGAACGCCTAGAAAACGGCAAAATCCACGACGTCACTTGTTACACGCGCGACGGTCATGTCCTGACCGACTGCAGCCTTGGCGTCTTCAAGCGCCTTTTGAAGCGCCGTTTCATTCGTTCGAAAAACGGCAGTCCTTACCGCGCATCCGCGTTGGGGATCAAATCTGTGCGTGCGCAAATGAACCAAAGATAGGAAAGAAAAATGAACCATATGAAAATCGAGGTCATCGGGCTTTTTACCCAAGTTCAAGTTAGTTCCGACAAACAAGCAGACACCGCACCCCTGAGCTTTTGACCCTGTCGCAATTCTGGATGCAGCTTGAGTTGAGGCCCGGAATCGCAAAGCCGCTCGATGGTAAGGCGATTGCGGTCGCACTGATCATGCAGCCGGAGATGACAAAGTAATCTTTGGTTAGGCTCCGTAGTCTGCACATACCCTTCGCCATCCAATTGGCGGAGGGTTCTTTCGGCTACACAGTGCTCAATCTTCTTTTGGGAAATACGTCTTCCACCTCGGCTCTTGGCCTAAACTCGGTGCAGGGAACTGGCAAAATCTTGCCGGGGAATTGGCAACCCTCTTTTCATTTCAGATTGGATTACCGTAAAAGCCTCGAAAGTCTTCGAACAGGCAAAGAAGCGACTTGCACACCAGCGCCCGCAAAACGAATACAAACCTGCCGATTTTGCTCGGCACTGCCCGAACCGCGATTGCGTTGGGGCTTTTCATTCTTGTTTCTGCCTGTGCCCAAAACCCATCCGAAAGGGAACTCAATCCGGAACGTCAGTCAATGGCGTTGCGCGAGGTTTCACAAAAGCAGGCCCGGGGGCAAAGGGTGTGGTGCGTACCCTATGCACGAAGCCTCAGCGGCATCGAAATTCGCGGCAACGCCAAGGACTGGTGGGGCAAGGCGCACAATATTTTTCAGCGGGGCAATGAACCGGTTGTCGGTGCGGTGATGTCGTTTCGGGCTACCCGAGGGATGCCGTTGGGCCATGTGGCTGTCGTGTCCGACATTGTCACCGAGCGGGAAGTTATCGTGAACCACGCGAACTGGCACCGCAATAAGGTATCATTGAAAATGGGCGTCAGGGACGTATCCAAAAACAATGACTGGACGCTGGTCCGGGTCGAAAGTCAGCCGGGCCGGTATGGCAGTTTCTACCCGGTGAACGGATTCATATATCCGATCGCTACCAAGTAGCCCAAACTAATTTCTCTTCTCGTTCGCCGTAGACCCGTAGAATACCCCGCGCGCAATTCTCATCCCGGTCGTTAAGCACGGTCACTGACCGTCCTCGCACAGAAGACGAACAGTGGCGTCGCTCGACATCTCAAAAAATTCAAAGCTTGATTTGTAACACCCGTTTCGGTCCGGCAATAGCAATTGGTAAGTTTTCACCCGAACGGCGTTACCAGAAGGCAACCAGACAAAACTTCGCCGACATTTATTGAGCTTCGATCTCCGACAATGGGAGGTTACCGTGGCCAAAGCTTTGCGCCAAAGATGCAAATCTTTGGGCGAAATGCAAAGCTTTGGGAGCACCTACAACCTGTTGTGGGTTTGCGCATATCGCCGCGCCTATGCTATTGATTTAATTCATGAAATTCAAGTGAGCTCGCCCACAACTTTGCGCGACGTTTGCGCAAAAATTTGCGCGATTTGCCCAAAAGCTTGCTCACTCACCATTTTGGTGTCGGCTTAAATCCTTCCGAAAGTCTCTTTTAGTTCTACGACTTGAGCTACATCCAACATTCGGGTTGGCATACCTCGCAGTGCCAAGAGTAACTTGGCTGTTTCTTCCAGCTCTTCTGCTGCACAGACCGCTGAGAACAGATCCTTTCCTGAAACGACGGGGCCGTGATTAGCCAACAGAACCGCACTATACTTGCCGCCCAATTCGCGGATCAAATCACCGGATTTCGGATCACCCGGCTTGACGTATGGAACCAGTTTGACCGTGCCGACGCGCATGACCACGTATGGTGTAAGCGGTGGAATACAGTCATTGGGATCGGTGTCTTCCAGGCAGGACAGAGCAGTGGCCCAGGTCGAATGCAGATGAACCACGGCGCCCGCTTCTGGCCGCGTCTCATAGAAGGCTTGGTGCAGAAAAACTTCCTTGGTCGGCTTGTCGCCGGAGACGTGGTGCCCATCCAAATCAATCTTGGCGATGCGCTCGGGATCGATATTCCCCAAGGTGGAGTTGGTTGGTGTCATGAGGATCCCGTCATCAAGACGTGCCGAGACATTGCCCGCAGTGCCGACGGAAAATCCACGCTCAAACAGCGAGGCGCATAGCTCTGACATCTGCTGCCGCAAAGCCGGTTCATCCGAACTCATTTGCCTGCCTCCATCATTCTGAGCGCCTTCGCGAAAAAGTCCGGAGCGCCAAAGTTTCCAGATTTTAGAGCCAGCGCAATGGTTTCAGTTTTTCCGACGCTCAGGACAGGTACGCCCGGGTCGATCTCTGGACCAATTGACATGGCAGGAGACCCCAGTGCCTCAGATACGACCTTGGCGACAGCTCCCGACGTCTCCCCTCCGGCAACGACAAGGCGCTTATAGCCCGTTTGGACAAGTTCCCGGGTAGTTTCAGCAAAGAGATTGTCCAGCTTTTCCGCCACAGTTTCCTGTCCGAATTGACTTTGGATCGCGCGCACCTCTTCCGGGCTTCCTGATGAGTAAGCGAGGGGGGCCTCACCTGAATGCTTTTCAAAGAAATCCAGAAGCGTTTGCTTAGTCACATCCCCGGACATGACACCCGGAACATTGATGGCGAACGTCGGATTGGATTCCGCATGAACATCGATCTGTCCGCGGGTCGCACCTGAACATGATCCTGCAAGGATGGCGGCGGGTCCAGCGATACCTGTGAACACACTACCACCTCTTTTGGACGACGCTCTTCTGACGAAGTTTCTGGGTAGACCCAATGCTATCCCGGATCCCCCGGTAATGAGCTGGGCATCCTTCAGAGCCTCACCCCAGGCCAGCAAATCCTCGTCCGAGATCGCATCACCGATTACAAAGCGTTCGTTTGCGTTCTGCAAAGCATCAGCAATCGCCTCTAGCCCTTGCTTCACGGTGTCAACTGGCACTAACCCAACCGCTTCTTCGGTCTGATGCTGCAACCAACGCCTGATGTTGGCATCCGTCATCGGAGTAAGAGGGTGATTTTCCATCCCAGACTCGTTCAACGGCTTGCCAAGCACAAAAAGATGGCCCTGATAAACCGTACGCCCCGTGGTGGGAAAGGCCGGACAGAAAACCACCTTTTGCGCACTCAGTTCATTAGCCAACGCTTCCGCAACGGGGCCGATGTTTCCTTCTTTAGTGGAATCGAATGTGGAGCAATACTTAAAGATGAACTGCTCGCATCCTTGATCTTTAAGCCACCGCAGAGCGCGCAAGCTGTCCGCTACCGCTTCCTCAGTCGGTGCGGTGCGGCTCTTGAGTGAGATCACACCCGCTTCGATCTCCTCGTCGGCTGGGGTCGTTGGAATACCCGGGAACTGAGCCGTTCGTAATCCACCTTCCGGCTCAACGCCCTTGGCCAAGGTGTTCGCAATATCACTCGCACCAGTGAAGTCGTCTGCAATGACACCGATTTTCATAATTCAATGTCCCTCGTCGGTCCTGGATCCAACCTATGGATATGTGGTGCCGCACCGACGGGAAAAATCTCACGCACAAGTGGATCATGGCCGGGCACGATAAGTCGAGGATGCGAGGCCAACCTCTCCAGGGTCTTGAAACCATCCATCATTTCCTGCAAATCGACGACGATGGGAAAGGCTTTGCGTGCCATGAAATACTCGTAGTAATGCGAGGCATCAGAGGCGAGCACCATCCACCCGGCTGCCGTTCTTACGCGAACACATTGCAACCCGCGCGAATGCCCACCGATGCAGTGTACCGTAACCCCATCTGCAATCTCGGCTTCTCCGTCGTAGAATATGACCTGGCCTGAATAGAGACGCTTTACGACCTCGCAGACATGGTCAGCCGTGAAAGGCGCACGCAGGTGATCATGGCACATGCAGGGACCTGTAGCGAAGGCCATTTCCGCCGACTGCATGTGCAACTTCGCGTTAGGGAACATATGCACCCCCCCTGCGTGGTCATAATGAAGGTGGGTCACGATGACCTCAGTCACCGCTTCCGGCGCGATGCCTAGAGGCCGCAAAGCCTCGCGAGGGTCCATCGCGATGGGACGACCACGGGCGGCAGCCTCATCGGAGTCGTAGCCAGTATCGACCAGAATGACTTTTTTGCCGCGTTTGAGCACCCAAACGAAGTAATCCATCGCATGAGGCGCGTTGTGATTGTCATCGATGATGAAACTATCAGCTCGCGTCCGGGCATTTCGATCCGCATATTTCACGGCTTGAATTTCCCAATCGTTCATCGGATGACCTCGGAATACTGGTGAACTACCTTGGTGGCGATCATATAAGCCACTGCCGCATCAAAGGATTGAAAATGCGCGCTTTCTAGGTGGGCAGAGAACGCCACGCTGTCATCATAAACCTCATAGAGAAAAACTGTCTCGGGATCGTCGCCGAGGCAAACGTCAAACTGATGGCATCCGGGTTCTTCACGCAAAGAAATTGAAGCGTTTTCGACCATCAGCGGCAAGAAAGCTGCTCTCGTACCGGGTTTGAGAGTGAAGGTGACAGTAACCGCAAACATCAGACAGAAATTCCTTTTAGGCGTGAGTAAGCGCGCTTTGCGACGGGCAGTTGGCTGAGGATCAGACCAATGTTGAGCACCAGCAGAATGGCCGCACCGGGTCGTGAAAAGAAGACCGAAAGATCCCCGTCCGACAAGAACAGCGACCGGCGGAAGGTTTCATCGAACAGACTGCCCAGAATAACCCCGATAACCAAAGGCGCGATTGGGTATTTCATCAGGTTCATGAAATAGGCAACTGCGCCGACGCCAAGCATCAGATAAAGATCATTGATGCCCCCACCAACGCTGAAAGACCCAATTGTTGTCAGAACCATAACGACGGGCAAAAAGATGGTCTGCGGGATGGCAAGTATTTTGATAAATACCCGAGCGGTGAAAAGCCCCATCAGGAACATCGTCAGCGAGGCCAACACCAGGATTGCAACCACGCGCAGAATGATTTCGGGGTCTATCGTCGGGCCCGGGATCACGTTGTTGATCTTGAAGGCCCCCATCAAAGCGGCGGCGGGTGGTGAACCGGGAATGCCCAACACCAACAGCGGGATCAGCGCGCCGCCAATACAGGCGTTGTTTGCAGTCTCAGAGCACAACAGACCTTCCAAGGAGCCTTTTCCGTACTTGTCGCCCTCGGTAGATAAGGTCTTGCCAACACCGTAGCTGACCCAACCGGCTACATCTTCGCCTACTCCGGGAAGTGCTCCGACCCCTGTCCCAATCACGCCTGACCGGCCAATGGTGGGCAGGTAGCGTCGAATTGAGCGAAGGTTCGGAAGGATACGACCTTTCAGGGCCAGAACTTTCCCGGCCTCAACGTGCGTCAAACCGTCAATGATTTGGGGGATCGCAAAGGCCCCCATCAAAACCGGCACGACCTGAAACCCGCTCAACAGGTAAGACCAGCCGAAAGTATAGCGCGGTTCAGACAACAAAGGGTCGAGTCCCACCATGGACATCGCAAGCCCGATCAGACCGGCGATCCATCCCTTAATCACCAGGTCTTCGCTCATCAAAGTGCCAGAAAGCAGAATGCCGAAGAGGGCCAGCAATGCTTTCTCCGGGCTTGCGATGTTCTTTGAAACCAAAAGCAGCGCCCAGACGAAAATCAAAAGTGTGATGGTCCCGATAACTGTGCCAATGAAACTGGCCGTCGTGGTCAGCCCAAGTGCTTCGCCCCCTCGGCCCGCTTTGGCCAGAGGGTAACCATCCATGGCTGTTGCCGCGCTGGCTGCCGTGCCCGGAATGTTCAGCAAAATAGACGGGTAAGAGCCGCCGTAAATCGCGCCGACATAGGCCCCGAGCAAAGCGATGAGCGAATAGTCGAGCGGGATTTTGTTGCCGAAGAAGCCCGTCAGGATCGTCACGGCCAGGGTTGCCGTAAGGCCGGGCAATGCGCCGAACGTGATGCCCAGGAATACGGATGCAATCAAATACAGATAGGTCAGCGGGTCCACTGCCAGGCCCACGAATGCAGTCCCAAATCCAGCCAGTTGCGAAAGAATAAAGTCCATCCGGTCAGTCTTTCCATGGCGGACGAAGCGTCACGTAGTAGTGGTATTCGATTTGCTTGAAGATCAGCCCGCCGCGCGCGGGCACGTTCTGCCGGAAAATAAAGGCCATCGCACATACGAGGATGAGCGGGGCAAGTATTGCCACCAATGGAACGAACCGCAAAACCCGTTCGGAAGTCGCTTTGGTCAACACCACTAGTGTTAACGCGACCCACAAGGCCAGAGTGAACCAATCATCACCGTGTGCATTCCAATCCGCCTGAGCAGGAAACACGGCGAACGCAAACAAACCGGTGACGACAACTGCGACACAGGCCACCAAAGCACGCCGCGCATGACCTCCGTAGTAGCCGTAAGTCAAAGCTGTAATCAGCAACCCAGAACACAGAATGAAGTCCACTCTGGGGACTAGTCCGACGACATATGCAAGAAGGATCAGGCCGATTGTTGATGCTCGATAGGCTTCCGACTTATCCCATCCGATCCTCAAAGCACTGAGCGCGTTTTGGGCTCCACCTGAACGGATCGAAATAGCCAGCAAGACGAGGGACAAAACAAGTAATCCACCGAAGATGAACAGCGGTACAATTGCAGCCGAGTTGTACCAATCAGATCCACTTACACCTGCGCGGTTTTCACCCCAAAGCGGGATGTCCGACGTCTTCCAAAGGAAAAAGGTGGAAATTGCTATCAGACCAATCGATGCCCAGAAATCGCGCGCCCGCATGATCAGTGTATCGTCAGGTTTGTCCATTGCCTGCCTCTTGTCGGAAAGGGCGCGATCAGGCGCGCCCTTTCAAAAGTGATCGGATTATGGCTTCTCGATACCCAGCGACGCCGGATCGACGGTCGCTGCGCCCAGATCTTGCAAGGTATAGGCAAAGGTAGCTTCGAGGTTCGCAAACAGCTCTTGAGCTTCTTCGCCGTGTTGACCACCGACATCATAATTGTTTGCAGAGGCCCATTCAGCCACGGTGTCGGAGGCAATCGCTTGCTCGAAGGCATCACCAAGCGCGGCCTTTACGTCGTCCCCGGCTGAACTGTGAACTGCAAACCCGATGGCCTGTTTGAGCGGCAAATACTGATCGAGACCGTCATAAATACCAAAGGCAGAAGGCACTGTTGCCCCTGCAATCTGCGCATCTTCGGGCGTCAACATCGCAAGCGGTTTAAGTTGACCGCCTTCGATCAACGGGGCCTGTTCAGCTAGAGAAGTCACAACCAACGCAACTTCACCCGCTATCGCTGCTTCCTGCCCTGGCGCTGAGCCTTTGTATGGAACAAACTTGAATTCTGCACCGGACCCTTTTTCGATGGCCAGAAGGTTCAAGTGGTGGATCGAACCTGCGCCGGAAGCCGCCGCTGGAATAGTGCCAGGAGCGGCTTTCGCAGCGTCGACCAGTTCTTCCAGAGTATTGTAAGGACTGTCCGCCGGAACCGAGATCAGATCAGGTGATCCGCCAACAATGAACGGATACCAGAAGTCAAATTTCTTATCCCAACCACCCTGCACAGCAGCGGTGACGTTCGATTCAGACAAACCGACGAGTGTATAGCCATCGTCTGGTTGGTTCATCACGTAGACCATCCCGTTGGAGCCTGCGACACCACCTGTTTGGTTGATCACATTGATCGAGACCGGAAGGTGTTTTTCCATCTCGGCCATGATCATTCGGTTGATCGTGTCCGTTCCGCCACCGGCCCCCCAGACCACGGCTGTGGTAATATCTCGATAGGGGTAATCCTGCGCAGCAGCTGCGCCTGCAATACCGGTCGCCATCACAGCCGCGGCCGCCAACTGCCCTAGCTTTAGTTTCATTTCCAAGTCCTCCCAAACATCTTTGCGTTTATTATTGCATTTATTTGCGTATACATTAAAGAATGCGTTGTCAACGGACTGTAGTGAGATCTGCAATCGCGCTATGAATACGAAACGGGAAGGAAGCGGGCTAAGATGAAAAAGAATTATGATGTGGCAGTGTTCCACGGCGACGGAATCGGCCCTGAAATTATGGCCCCTACTCTTGAAATTCTGCGCCGGCTCTCAAGCAACAATCCCAGCTACGAATTGGTGTTTACGGACGCGCCGGCAGGCGCATCCCACTACGCAAAAACTGGAGAATCGTTTCCTACCGGGTCACTCGAAACTGCACGCAACGCCGACGCGATTCTGCTCTCTGCAATGGGTTTGCCGGATGTTCGCTACCCTGACGGAACCGAGATTTCACCGCAGATCGATCTGCGAAAGCAACTGGGACTTTTTGCAGGTGTGCGACCGGTGAAGGTATGCAGCGGACAAATGACCCCCTTGGCGCTGCCCCCCGGAAAAGAGATCGACTTTGTCTTGATACGCGAAAGCACAGAAGGACTGTTCTTCACCCAAGGCGCTGGCGAAGTTACTGAACACGAAGCACGTGAAACTTTGCTGATCACTCGTGAGGTGTCCGAAAAACTGTTCCGTTTCGCGTTTGAACTCGCCCAGAACCGCAAAAGAACCGGGCGCGGCCGGGGTCGAGTTACATGTGTCGACAAAGCCAATGTATTCCGCGCCTTTGCATTCTTCAGATCGATGTTTGATGCAGAAGCCGCCCACCATCCCGATTTGCAGGCAGACCATGCTTATGTTGATGCCACCGCACTGTGGATGGTCCAAAAACCTTGGGAGTTCGATGTCTTGGTGACCGAGAACATGTTCGGAGACATCCTCTCCGACCTTGGTGCAGGTCTTATGGGCGGTCTTGGACTGGCTCCATCAGCGGATATCGGGTTGAATCACGCTGTATTCCAACCCTGCCATGGTTCCGCTCCAGACATCGCAGGACAGGGTATTGCCAACCCTTTTGCGATGATCCTGTCCGCAGCAATGATGCTTGAATGGTTGGGTTTGACCCATGATCACCCAGGCCTGTCCAATGACGGCGAACGATTGCGTGAAGCCGTGGAAAAGGTGACTGCGAACGGAAAGAACCTAACGCGTGACCTAGGTGGCTCCGCCGGAACGCAGGATGCAGCCGCGTCGGTATTGGAAGCATTGTGGGCATGAACACTCGACAAACCATCAGAGTCGCGTGTGTGGGTGCGGGGTATTTCAGCAGGTTCCACTACGAAAGCTGGTCCCGAATGCCCGGAGCGGTTCCGGTTGCATCCTGCAACCGTGATATAGGCAAAGCGAAAGAAACAGGACTGGCCGCTTACGATGATCTGTCAAAAATGCTGGAGGCGGAAAAACCAGATCTCGTGGACATCATTCTTCCACCTGTGGCGCAAGCCGACGCCATTCGAACTGCGCTGCATTCGGGCATAATGTGGCTGATCTGCCAAAAACCTTTCTGCATGTCATTGGATGAAGCTAAGAAGATCGTCTCAGAGGCTGAAGTGGTTGGTGCAACTATTGTTGTACACGAGAACTTTCGCTTTCAGCCTTGGTATCGTGCAATCAAGGTGGCTATGACCGAGGGTCGAATTGGCACACCTCTACAAGCGACTTTCCGGCTTCGGCCCGGCGACGGCCAGGGACCGCGCGCCTACCTTGACCGGCAGCCGTACTTTCAGGACATGCCACGTTTTCTGGTACATGAAACTGCTGTTCACTGGGTAGACACATTCCGATTTTTGTTCGATGCGCCCAGCGCAGTTTATGCAGACTTGCGCCAAGTTAACCCCGTTATCTCGGGCGAGGATGCAGGTTACATCCTGTTTGACCACCCCAACGGTTTGAAAGCTCTGTTCGATGGCAACAGATGCCTTGACCACCGCGCCAAAAACCCGCGTCAGACCATGGGCGAAGCTCTCATCGAAGGAACAGAAGGATCACTGGTTCTTTACGGCGACGGTTCAGTAGAATTCCGCGGTTTTGGAAAACAGGAGCGACAGCAGATTTTGCCTCCAAGCGATCATGATGGATTTGGAGGAGACTGCGTCCACGCCTTGCAAACTCACGTCATTTCGGGCCTTCTACGGGGCACGCCGCTGGAAAACACGGCCCGAGATTATTTGGATGTGATCCGCATTGAAGATAATATCTATCTCTCAGCTGCGGAGGGACGAAAGATCAACCTGGAGACGCCGTGAAGGATCAGGACGCAAAAACTCTTTCCAATACACAACGCGCTGTTAGGGATTTGCGGCGGATGATCCTGTCTGGCGAACTTGCGGCCGGAACTGACCATCTGGAGTCAGAACTCGCCGAGACCCTTGGCATGTCCCGCACCCCGATACGGGAAGCTGCGCTGATGTTGGAAAGCAAGGGATTGCTGGAAATGCGACCCCGCAAGGGCGTGCGGATACTGCCCGTTTCATCAGATGATATGCGTGAAATTTACGACATATTGACGGAACTCGAGAGCCTCGCAGCACAGCGCGCTGCCGAAGCGGGTTATTCAGAAGATGAACTGACAGTACTTGCCGGATCAATTGCAAAGATGGACCAAGCCATCGAGGCCGAAGACCTTGAAGCCTGGGCCGAGGCCGACGAGTTGTTTCATCAGGAGCTTGTTAGGTTGGGCGGCAACAAACGGGTCGAAGCGATTGTCGCCATGATGAGCGACCAGGTACGCCGCGCGCGCGCAACGACGTTGTTCATCAGGCCCCTGCCCGTCAAATCCAATGAAGATCACCGGGTTGTTTTTCAAGCGATTAGTGAAGGTCGTCCAGATACCGCCCGTGAACGTCATCGAGAACACAGGCTGCAAGCACAGGCTATGCTTTGCGGGATACTTGAAAAGCATCGGCTTAACAGCCTCTGATCTTCTCACATCCGGTCATAAATCAACTAAAATAGATGCTTGTTTTAGGCACCGAAGGCGCTCCGAATACCTGCCTAACACGGCAGTCCATCGTTAAGTCCGGCAGTTCTGACTTACTTTTTTCAGGTCACTCAACCAATCACTGCATCGACGGGGTTGCAATAGTACGATTTCGGATTAATTTAGTTCGATATCGTACTATTGGAGAGTCAAGATGCCAAATCGAAGACGTTTTCTCAAGATTCTAGGCGGAGGCACAATACTGGCGGCAACCGGCGCGGTTGCGTTTCTCGCTACACGCACGCCGCATGACGCGCTGGCTCCGTGGACGCCAAAACCGTATGGGGTATGGGCCTGAACCAATTGCCACGCCCCGCTGGACTCTAGAGACACGAATTCTGAATGAAGCCTGAAGATGAGACCAACGAAGTCTACCGGTTCTTCACCGAGGTCGGGATCATCAATCAGTTGATCTCGACCAAGCTAGAAGCGTTCTTACCTGGCAGAATGACCGCAACCCAATTTGGCATATTGGGCCACCTGGTCCGGCGCCCCGACGGAGAAACTCCGCTACAGCTATCGAACGCGTTTCAAGTGCCCAAGACGTCGATGACGCACATGCTCTCCAGCCTTGAAAATCATGCCCTAATTACCCTTGAAGCCAACCCCAATGACAAGCGTTCGAAAATTGCCCGGTCCACGCCGCAAGGCGCGGAGTTTTTGAGTGCTTGTATGGAACAGATGTCAAAAGCGCTTGGTCCAGTATTGTCCGAACTCGGGTTCGATCCATTTCACAATTCGCTGCCGAATCTGACGCTCATACGCAAAGTTTTGGACAGCGAACGGGACTAAGAAATACCAACGCCAACCAGAATACGAAGCCAAATTGTTAGAACATCATGCAATCTCCGCCCGGGGGAAGCGGCGGTGATCCTTCAGGCAAGGTGGGCGTGTAGTCAAATGTCACAATCTTTGCGCCACCGTCGAATGCCACGAACAATTGGTTTGATCCTGGCCTTATGGCGATGCCTTCCGGGTCGGTTCCAAACTCCAACAAGCTTTGCTGGGCGAGTAGTTGGCCGTCTGCCGTGAACTCATACAAGCTGTTTGACCCTTCCCAATCATCAACAATCAACATGTGACCGGTACGCGGATCAATCGCGATTCCTTGCGCCTCACTCAACGGAGGAGAAAGCTTCATGGTATCCAACCTTGCCGTCAAAGCACCCTCTGAAGTGAACCAAGATAATCGTTCAGGGTCATCTTCCACGGTCACAATCTGCCCTTTGGCATTGATCGCGATCCCTTCAGTATCCGCAAACCCACCTTCAAGTTCAAAGGGTGTTCCTAAAGCGGTTCCTTCCTTGGTGACACGTTGGAGTCTTCCAAGACCGTCGCCAACCAACAAGTGATCCCCTTCGATAGCAATTGCTTTGATCCGGAAGAGATCACTGGATATTCGGCGCAATTGATCCCCTTGCAACGTAACGAGAATTGCCTCGGGTCCCTCGTTCGCAATCCACAGCCCGCAAAACGTTGGATCGTAGTCAAGACTTGCGGGTTGATTGAGCTCGTAGTGCCCTGTTTCGCGAAGATGCAATGCTGTGGCCGGGGTAGACACAGCAAAGATCAACAAGGCTATGGTTCTTGCAATCAATCTAGATGCTCCTAGAAACTGCAATGCAAAGGTGTATCGGTGTCGCGAAGATTCAATGCAAAGAACGCGTGATCTCCTAACGACAATGCGCATCAATTTGCCTGATCAGAGAGACTGAGAACACGAAAAATCTGCACGGGGTTACCGATCCCCTTCAGCTCTCTTTCTTCCAGTTCTTCTGTCTCCACATAATCTTCTATGTCTAATAGCGCCCGTTGGTTCAAAAGGATCTGCCCGTCGCTGGCAAAATCGCAAAGCCTCGATGCAGTGATCACCACGCCGCCGATAGCGGTATAGTCGGCCCGACCATGAAACCCGATAAGCCCAAGGGTTGCGTAACCGCTGCTGATCCCGATACCCAAACCCATCGCATGCCCAAGCCTCAGCCAGGGTGCTCGAATTCTGTCAAAGGCTTCGCTTATTGCTTTAGCCAACCGCACGGTTTGCAGGACGGGTTGCTCGCAGGGAACCGGATCATTGAAGAAGACCATCAAACCATCTCCAGCTCGGTATCCAATCGTCCCCTTGTGTTGGGCAACTAACTGACCTACGTCATCGTGGAATTGCTGGAGAAGGGTAATGACATCTTCCGGCTCAATCGCCTCGGAAATGGCGGTGAAATTCCGGATGTCGCAGAATAGGCAAGAGATGTATTGACGATGGGTCTTAAGAAGCTCGTCAGAGTTTTCTTCTACGACAAGCTCCGCCACCTGAGGAGCAAGGAATTGTTTAAGTCGCCCTAGCCTGTCAATCTCGCCTTCCTGGCGCTTCACCTTCTCTGTCAGCCTTTCGTTCAAAGCCTCTATTTCACGCGTCTGGTTACGAACCGTGTGGTTTAACGCGTCGAGAATGAAGTTTTGGTTTAGCAAAGCCGCAATCACCAAAAGCACATAGGCGAGCGCTTCTACGCGTTCGTCATAGCCAAAATACAGTGTGATAATCAGTATAGCGGCAGCAATTCCACCAAGGACGAGTGGAAGCTCTTTGGCATGCCGTTTCCGGTCTCTCCACAAGAAACTGACCGCCAACAAAGCAAACACCCACATGAGCACGGCTTGCGCATGTGGATTTATTGAAAGCGCTTCATAGCCAACCAAATAAGTCAACAGAATTCCAGAATAGCATGTGGCCAAAGAGGCAAGTGCAGCCAAAACTGCTCCGATCCCTATTGGCATCGAAATTCTGAATTCCTCCGTTGCCACGCCGATACCATCGGCTACAGCACGCGACGAATGTTCCGCGGCGGAGTCACTTCTGTTCTCGGGATCAGACATGGTCCTCGTTTGCGCTTGGCCGCTGCCAGAGTACGTTTGAAATGATGTTGCGTCAAAACCGCCAGCCCCTAATTGGACGGTCGAGGTTTTTTGCGAAATCATCACCCTCAGACAAGACAACCTCAAGTTTCACATTGGCTGGCAACAGAGGTAAAATTAGGAACCTGACCTTCAGTAGAAACCAATCTCGCTTACATCTACGCGGGCCTCGTGATCGCGCCCGAAGGCTACAACTCCAACTGAAGTGATTGCGTCTGCAACGGGAATAGCGCGTAACATGGCACCTGATGCCTTGAAGCCTGACAGAGGTAAAGAGACTTCGGTCCATTCGTCAGAAGTTGCGAACTCGGCCTGATAGTATTGCCACGGAAGCACCGTGCCACGTGTTCTGAGGTGAACAAAGTACAGCTCGCCGTTCCCCCGTACCAACAGCCTGACGCCTGATACACTTGCATCTGGCCTGTCAGTCAACTTGCGTCGGAACTGGATGAAGCCGCCGTTGTTTTCTGTACTGACGGTTCCGGTCAACCGTGCGAATGCAACATCACCTTCCGAACTAAACTGCACCTGACCTGAAGAAACTCCTCCCATGACGGTGTCGGCAACGAAGTCCCAACGCTTCTCCGGAGACTTAGAGAAGTCTTCGGCAAGATTTCCATCAGCCTGTGCCATTGTAAATCCGATGATAACAAGACCTGAAACGAGCCCAGCGAAGTTTCCACGCATATCGTTCTTTCTCAGTTCAGTATTGCAATAGAAAGGTTCAAGACAGTGGCAAATGCGACCCATGCAAAGTACGGCAGGAAGGCTAGTGCAGAAATCCGATCCGAATTCCTGACCTTAACGATGAACACAACGATGACAGCCAACAACGCGACAATGACCAAAAAGGCAAACCACGGCAGTTGCAGTACGAAAAAGGTCGGGGACCACAAAAAGTTCAGACCCATCTGTGCCCACCACAGCTTCATGGCGGTCGAGCTTCGGTCTGTTTCAAACTGGCGCCAACCCGCCATAGCGATCAAGACATAAAGCACCGTCCAAACCGGCCCAAAAATCCAATTTGGTGGATTGAAAGCCGGTTTAGAAAGCTGTGCATACCAATCGCCGGGTGCAGTCAGTGTCCCGATCAGGATGCCGCCTCCCACCATCAGCGCAAGGAATGCTATGCGGATCAACCAATTCGACATTGTTGGATAGCTTTTAGCAGTCCTTGGTCGTCACGTTCACAAGTGCTTCGGAAGAGAAGGTCGCAGTATTAGTCTCATCCGCATCGGTATATGACACCGTGGCGCCTGCGATCTCCGACCCTGTTACGGTGATTTCGCGTTGCCCGATAGTGTCATCGACATCGATGGTAAAGGCGAGATTGTCCCCGACTCCGAGGGAGGCGATCTCAAGCTCAATTGTATCTTGCCCATCCACGACCGCTGGAATTTGACGCAGAGCATCCGCACCCTCAACGAATTCGAGAGGTTGGAATACCTCCACGCCCGCACCCTTTTGGGTAACGTCGAAAATCAGACGCCCGGCAGATTGCGACAAGTCAATTTTGACGGTCGAGGCTTCTACTTCGCAAGCTCCGACATTTTTCAAAACAAAACGGTCTTTGGGTGCGCCTTCTATAAAGCGAATTTGTACACCAGCCTGAAGCGAAGTAGCTGCAAATAATCCAAGGGTCGCCGCAAGAATACTCTTCGGGAGCATATTTATCTCCTTCCTTATTGGTTCTTGATAGATACGCTTCGGCGGATTTCTTGGATCAGACTTATGCCCCTTGACTATGGTGGTTTGGCCGACAGGGCCTTTCGAAGTTCCATGCACCGCTGTCAGAATGGATAAGTCAAAACATGCCGTTTTCGTTCTCGCTGTTTGCCGGAACCTCCTGAAGAACGTCCCAGTGCTCGACAACCTTCCCATCGACATCCAGGCGAAAAATATCGATCCCTGCGTACTCGAGACCATCGGGCCAGATTTGGTGGCAATGCAGAATAACGTGGTCGTCTTCAGCAAAGGCACGTTTGATATCCACACGCTTTCCCGGGTATTCAGCAGCCATGCGCTCGAAGTACTCGACAAAGGCTTGCTTGCCGTCGCCAACATGCGGGTTGTGCTGCGTATAGGTATCACCAACAAAGGTTGCTATGGCCTCGGCAGGTCGACACTCGTTGAACATCATTTCGTAGAAAGCAATGACGTTTTTTTTGTTTGTTCCGAGGTCCGGCATGCTGATCTCCAAATCGACGTTTGTACCGCCCAAAAACGTTGGTCCGCATAATTCTTGGAAACAACCTGGCAAAGATCTCGACCACTAACTGGCAAGAAGCTACGCGCTTGATTTTGCGTTCCGACTATTTCGAGGGTTTGTCCCTTACTCGATTTCTTCGAAGTCTATATGAATATGATTTCCATCAGGATCGGCCACATGGATTTGGACCATTCGAGCGCCCGGGACGTCAGTTTTGCGGTACTTGATCTGACTCGAGCTCAGTTTTTCTTCGAATGCGCTCAAGCCCGTGGCTGAGAGCGCAAAATGCTCGAGCTTGAGCTTCACTTCGGAGCCGACGTTAGGTGTTCCTTCGTGACCCACAAGGTGGACCACGGCGTCATCACCCGCATACAACCAAGCTCCGGGAAACGGAAAATCAGGGCGGGCCCCGAGTTTTAAACCCAGGACCTCTTCATACCAAGTAACCATCTCAGGCAACCTTGTGGTCACGATATTCACATGATCCAGTCGCTCAATTCTCATCTAAAAACCCTCAAGCACGAGCTTTCCTTTGGCCTTGCCGCTTTCGAGGATAGCATGCGCTTTTATTAAGTTTGTAGCATTGATCCTACCAAGTGTTTCGGTCGCTGTAGATCTGATCCCTCCATCATCTATCAACGCGGCGACCTGATTCAGGATTTCGCTTTGACGGTTCATATCGCCAGTCCCAAAAAGCGACCGAGTGTACATGAACTCCCAATGCAATGAGATCGATTTGGGTTTGAACGGCGCGATGTCGAAGGTTTCAGGATCATCAATCAACCCAAAGCGACCTTGAGGTGTCATCACCTCTCCAGCTTGAGACGCATAAAGCTGGGAATGGTTTGTTGAATAGACGAAATCCACATTTTCGATACCCAGAGCCTCGAGTTGTGTGCCAAAATGTTCTGCGTGGTTGATGACGTGGTGTGCGCCCAGCCCTCGAACCCAGTCTTGTGTCTCGGGTCGGGACGCCGTCGCTATCACTGTCAAGTCAGTGAGAGCCCGCGCCAATTGAATGGTGATTGACCCGACACCGCCTGCGCCACCAATAACCAGCAACGTATTGGTTCCGCCGGAAACGGCATCTTGGACTCGCAAGCGGTCGAACAGCATCTCAAAGGCAGTAAGCGTCGTTAGCGGCATCGCCGCAGCCGCTTTCGCCGGTATGGATTTTGGCGCGGCTCCGACAATACGTTCATCCACCAGATGAAACTCGGCATTGGTTCCCGGTCGGTCTATTGCCCCGGCATACCAAACTGCATCTCCCGGACGGAAAGTCTCAACCGTTTCGCCAACTGCTTCGACGATGCCTACTGCGTCCCACCCCAAAATATCAGGTGCTGGACCTACAGGAGCACGTTTTTGCCGAATTTTCGTATCGACCGGGTTCACTGAAACGGCCTGCACTTTCACCAACAAGTCATGCCCCTTCGGCGTCGGTTTGTCGGCCTCGAAGTCGATTAAGGCGTCCGCCCGATCAATCGACCCTGTCTCACGGTATCCCACGGCTTTCATAAAGTGCTCCTTTGTTCGGTTTTGTATCAACCGATGACTGTCATTTCATTCAACGTGAATTCTGCAACGGCACCCTCTGTTGCTTCCAGGTAAGCCGCAAGGTGCTGAGCACCCATGTGGGTTTGCCAAAGCTCCCGGCTTTGCCAGTTTTCGTAGAATACGAAATGGGCCGGGTTGCCGTTGTCCTGATGCAGGTCGTAGTTAATGCAACCCTCTTCGGCACGGGTTATGTCGATGAGCTTGATCAACTCACCCTTTACAAGGTCGATCTTGTCGGGGTTGGCTTTGATGTTGGCGACAATTGTCAGCTTGGCCATTGGAATAGGTCCCTTGTGTTCTTGAGCGATGCGCTAGATTTACGCCGCAGGCTTTTCGGGATAAACAGGGCGAGATCGAACATATAATCCGGAAATTCCGTTTAATGCTTTTAGACAATCTTCGCTTGTTTCTGACTATAGCCGAGAAAGGCAGTCTTGTGGCCGCAGCGCGCGCAACAGGGATGTCGAGCACGACAGTGTCCGAGCGACTCGCGGCTCTGGAGGCACACTACGGAGTGGTTTTGTTCAACCGCACCACTCGTTCTATTAGCCTGACCGAAGAAGGCCGTACACTAGCCGATGGAGCAAGAAACGTACTCAGTGAGGTTGCGGACCTGGATACGCTTGTTCGGCACGGCGCCGAAACTTTGTCTGGTCCAATTCGCATAAGCGCGCCTATCGATTTGGGGCGGAGCTTTGTTTCCGAGGTTATTGCCGAATTCACCGAAGAGAACCCTGCCGTCTCAATCGAACTGTCCCTCTCGGACGGCTACGTCGACCTTGTAGGCCGGGGTTTTGACCTCGCCGTTCGCTTCGGCAACATCACAGACAGCTCGCTCAGATTACGAAATTTAGGAAGCTACCAACGTTTCGTATGTGCCTCCCCAAGTTACCTAGCCTTATTCGGAACGCCTGAAAAACCAGAAGATCTATTGAACCACAACTGCTTGGTTATGAGGTTTGGCGACATAATCGACAACGTTTGGGAGTTTGGATCAGGACCAAATGCCCAGCGCGTATCGGTAAAAGGAAATCGAATAGTCAATGATGGTTCACTCATCCGCGAATGGGCGATTGCAGGTCATGGGGTCGTCTTGAAGTCGGAGCTGGATGTCGGCGAAGATGTTCGATCTGGCAAACTTGTTTCTGTCTTGCGCGACTTCCTCCCACCGCCGAAACCTTTGCAAATGATGTTTCCGCCGAGCCGAGCCCAACCACGTCGCATAACGGCCTTAGCTGAGCATTTGCGTCGCAAATTTGGCGTGAGTTGAGGCCGCAGGGGAAGTCACTAATCTGACAGCCGTTATGTTTGCTCAATGAATTTCAAAGTCGCGTTTGCTAGCTCTGCCCCAGCATCTTCTTGAATGAAATGCCCCGCTTTAGGCAAAACAGTATGATTTTGACCAACTGCCCCAGGGATCGACTTTTGGAACAGTTTGTCTACCCCCGCCATGACCCTGTCGTCTTCTCCAAAAACAGTCAGAAACGGGGTGTTTAGGGTCTTGAGGGTTTCCCATGCGGCTCGGTTGGCTTCAGAAGCTGGATTGTCAGGCGAGTCGGGCACCAACACTGGAAACTCGCGAGCGCCTGCCAGATAGCGCGAATCCGGAAACGGTGCGTTATAGGCTGCAACCTCTTCATCTGAAATCTTCGATGTTGTGCCGCCAAATACGATACGGCCCGAATTAAATTCAGGCACAGATTGTGAATATTCCCGCCATGAAAGAAATGCCTCACCCAAGGGCACGTCACCGGTAGGTAGGGCCGTGTTCGCCACAACCACACGAGAGAAACGCTCGGGCATACTCGCAACCAGCCGCAAGCCAATGAGTCCGCCCCAGTCCTGACACACCAATGTGATGCCAGTCAGGTCAACTTTCCGCAACCACTCGGACATCCAGTCTACATGGCGTTGGTAGGTGTAGTCGGATCGCTCGGTGGGCTTGTCCGACCGTCCAAACCCAATCAAATCAGGAGACAGTACTCGATGGCCCGCATCTTTGAATAACGGAATCATGTGCCGATACAGGAAGCACCAGGTTGGCTCTCCGTGCATCAACAATACGGGCGGTGCCTGTTCCGGTCCCTCGTCCAAATAGTGCATTCGGAGACGACCGCCTTCGGTATTATCCACATCAAGATAATTCGGGCCGAATGCGAAATCTGGCAACCCGTCAAACCGATGGTCAGGTGTTCGAAGGAACTTCATTGTGAACTCTCCAATATGCCGACGGTATTGGCCAAGCAACAGTGATCGATAAAACAAAGACGGTCCAGTACCAGCGTATGTCGACGTCAGGTTTGCATTTGTTCGCCGCCCTTCTTCTCTTTCTCGCAGCGAAAGTCCATTTGTATAGATCTCGGATTTTCTGCTCCAACAAAAGGATTGGCCTCCAAGACCTCATCTTGCCAGTTCTTCTGAGCTGAAGCAGAGTTCATTGTACGGGTCGCCGAGAAGCGGCTCAGAAGAAAAGCGCAAGTCCGGTCATTGAAACAACCAAGAAAAGGAGAGTCATGATTCCGCCCGAGCGAACGAAATCGACCACCCGATAGCCTGCTGGGCCCATGATCAACGCATTCACCTGGTGTGTGGGGATCAAAAATGAGTTGGACGTTGAAATTGCCACGGTGAGAGCAAATACGGCCGGGTTACCACCCGCCGATACGGCAATAGAAACCGCCAGCGGCACCAGCAGAACAGTTGCACCTACGTTGGACATGACCAGCGTGAACGCCGTTGCCAAAACGGCGATCCCTGCTTGCAAAGACCAGATCGGCCACCCCTTCAGGAGGGCTAACACATGCGCGGCAATCCAATCCGCAGTGCCAGTGTTCTGAACTGCTTGGCCCAACGGGATCAGCGAAGCCAGTAGAAAGACTGTGCTCCAACTTATCGACTCGTAGGCTTCGTCAATCGAGAGCACCCGGCTCAACACCATCCCAATAGCGCCGATCAACAGGCATAATGACAAGCGCAGATCAGAAAACAGAATTAAGCTCAACGCTATTAGGAAGAAAGCAAGCGCCCATCCGACCTTGTGTGGGCGTAACTCTTCTTGGGGAAAGTCCGAAGTTACGACGACAAAATCCCTGTCTGACTTCAGTCGTGTCAGACGGTCCCATTGCACGTGCACGACACACGTATCACCCGCCTGCAAAGGGACTTGCCCGATATGCGTGGCTGAATGATCTTCCGTTTCTACATGGCTCAGTGTTTCTTCGCCGCGCTGAATGGCCAACAGAGACAAACCATGTGTCTGACGGAGACGCAAATCAATCGGAGTCTGGCCGATCACTGAAGAACCGGGCGGAATAACAACCTCTGCCACCCCTGATTGGGTCGCGGCGAAATCATCTGCAAAGACATCCAGTTGGGGCAGAATCTCTAAGCCATAAGGCTCAGCGAACTGATGCTCAACCACACGGCGCAGGCCAAGCACTGCAAGCCGCGCTGGCGCTTCGATCTTGGTATCAGCCATCGGCGCGATGACCTTGTGGCCGCGATAGGATGTGCCGAGAATGTATAAATTATGGGCGACCATGACATCCGCGAGCGTTTGTCCAATCAAGATCGAACCTTCTGGAACACGTATCTCGAACATATCAGCCCTAAGCCCATAGGTGTTTTCGACGTAGGTCTGCATGGACCGGGCTGAGCTTGCGTCTTCTCCACGCTCTCGCTGCGCTGGAAGAACCCAACGACCAAAGAGCACAAAGTAAAGCACCCCTGTCAGCACCAGCATCACACCGATAGGCGTGACTGAAAACAACCCAAATGTCTCCATTTGTTGGTTAGCCGGAAGAGATGAGTTTGCCGAAACAATCAGGTCGTTCAAAAGGATGAGAGGCGACGACCCGACCAATGTGATCGTACCACCCAGAATCGCGCAAAACCCCATGGGCATAAGCAACCGACTCATCGGTATTTCTGTACGCGCTGAGATGCGGCTCACAACGGGCAGAAAAAGCGCAGCAGCTCCCACGTTCTGCATGAAAGAGCTGATCACACCAACCGTAGTTGAAATTATCGGGATTATCCGAGCCTCTGTCGTGCCTCCATTCTTGAGGATCAGGGCCGCAACCTTTGACATAAGCCCCGTCTTATCAAGCCCAGCCCCGATTACCATAACTGCGATGATGGACATCACTGCGTTCGAGGAAAAACCTTCAAAGAGCTTTGATATATTGGCAAGATTACCCAGCCCCGGGAGATAGCTCAGTGCACCAAGCAGCACCATTACAAGAATTGCTGCGACATCGATCCGTATAATCTCGGTAACAAAAAGTAAGACGGTAAAAGACAATAGACTCAGTACGGCTATCATTTCGTATGTCAGTGTCGGTAATTCCATATCGCACTCCCAACCTAACGTTACCTGACTACCAGCAAATACGAAGAACCAACTCTGCGCGTCAGATAAGGCCAAGATCCATCAGGCCGACTCACGCGGCTTGTTTTCTCGGACGTGATATCTGCTGAAACCTGGATTTCGCCAACCCAAAGAGACGCTGGTGACAAACTCCCAAGCCTCTCTTAACCATCGTAATGCAAAATGAATTTTCACTATTTCTCGAGTACAAACACTTACATATTCCGTATCGTCATTATTCATATGGACTCGGCGCGGACCTTCGCTGCACTTACTGCCAGCAACAGCTTTGCGGGCTATGCTGCCCTAGGCGCGAGTATATGCTGGTCATTCCTGTCTGTCGTCGGAAGCTTTGGGTTAGTTGACGTACTTTGCAAGAAGTGTCTTCACAGGCAACGAGGCATTCAATCGAGTGGCCAATAAGAACATCCCTCCAATCTTTCGCTGAAGGTAAAGAACATCCATTGGAAGCTGGTGTGGGAAATACCCGGCCTCAGCCAAAGCCATGCCTTCTTTGTTCAAGTGGTTGGAGAGCGCTCGGTCGGAGAAATCAAATTCATCCGCAGATAGGATTGCGTCAAAAACGCTGCGGATCATTCCGAGGATGCGGTCGTCGTATGGGCCGTCGTCTGCAATAAGCTTCATTTGGATCGCAGCCCTACGAAGATCTGCATCATCCTCTAGTAACCCTGCGCGTAACAGATGCGCGTAACTATCGATTGCATATGGTTGCAGCGCACGTGACGCGCCAAAATCCAAGAGACTAATCTTCCCATTATCTGGGTTGTATCGGTAATTGGCAAAGTTTGGATCGCTTTGAATGATGCCGAAGTCAAAAATCTCGCGTAGCGTGAGATCGACCAGTGCCTCGGATACTTGATTGCGTTCCAATTTGGTCGCATCACTCACTGCTTCGATCGGGCGACCTTCCAGAAAGGACATCGTCAGAACTTCTGAATTGCTCCAATCCGGATAGAACTCTGGGACTTCGAAAGCTTCATCTGCCTGTAACAGTTCAGCAAAATAGCGCAGGTGTTGCCCCTCGCGTTCATAATCCGCTTCTTCATGTAATTGTCTGCGCGCCTCTTGGATATACGGACCCAGATCAAACCTTTTGGGGAGCAGACCCGACATCCGAACCAAAGCAGCCACGTTGGCAACATCGCTGTCGATACTGCGCGCGATACCGGGATATTGCACTTTGATCGCCACGTCGCGCCCGTCTTTCAATGTCGCACGATGTACTTGCCCAATGCTCGCTGCCGCTATGGGCCTAACGTTAAAATCTTTGAAGGATTTTCGCCAATCTGCACCCCAAGCTCGGTTCAGGACGTCGCGCAATTGTTTCGGTGGCATGAAATGCGCCTGATCTCGTAAACGCGCCATGATGTCAGCCAGTTCAGGCGGCAAGACCTCACCTGCATCCATCGAAATCAACTGACCCACCTTCATCGCGGCGCCTCGCATGCGAGCGAGTTGATCCGCGACTCGTGTCACGTTGCCGGGTGTCATCAACAATCCACGCATATCGGGTCGCGCGCCGCGACCGATCTCTCTTAGGGCGCGTGCTGCCATGTTCCCCGCAATGCCTGCCGTCATGCTGCTTAAACCGGCAACACGGACCAAACGGCTTGTAGGAACTGCCAAAGGGGTTGGTGAGGATTTAGGGTCGGTCATCAGTACTCACCAAAATTCCGTGCCCGGAGCGCCTTTTATGCGACCCTTCAAGTTTTCGGTGACCCAACCTCCATAGAAGTCCCCGGGTTGCGGGATCACCCGGTACTCACCAACAAAACAAGCGTCCATAAGTCCGGCGTAAAAGGCGAGATAGCCCTTAATCCGTTCAAATTTGATGGTTGGTGCAGCATAACTCCACGCAGCTTTCTTAGCCGCAGCTGCCCCGCTCTGAACGTCCCAGTAGCTCGCAACACCCTTCCACTCGCAGAATGATCTACCCGAGGCCTTTGTCAGAACGGCATCAATGTCTTGCGGCGGAATATAATACGTGGGGGCGTGGTGGGTTTCGAGAACCTGAAACGCCTGATCGGTTTCCACGATTGTTTGACCGCCGAGCTCGATCCGCACTCGATGAGGCACTGCCCGCAGCGCAGGTGGTCGCGGATAGTCTTGGACGTTTTCAGTTGTCCAACCTGTCATTTCGAACCTTGGTTATGAATCGGTTACTCCACGTGAACTAGCGCGCAACCAGCGCTATTCTAGCGAGAAAGCTTTCAGCGTATGGCAGGTTAACTTGCACCAAAATTGGGCTTAGTGTCAGCTTGGGACGGGCAACGTTATTTGACCGACTTTGCAGCCCGAACCGTCGAAATGAGTGTCCTAAATCTACCAGTTTGCCAATAGTTCGCCCATGCGCTCTAGGCCAAGGTCGAGGTTGGCAGCAGCACCTCCCCCCACACCCAGTCGGATGTGGTTCTGCATCCCGTAAGACGAACCCGGTAGTAGAAATGTCCGATAGGGATCGGCGAGCAAGCGTTTGGCGAACACGTCGCCATCAATCCCATCGAGCCGTGCCAAACCAATTAATCCAGCCTGAGGTTTGACCCAATCGAGGTTGGGCTGATCGGCAACAAACCTATCCAGGCGTTCCAGCGTTTTCATCCCAGCTGCCCGTGCAATTTTCAAAGCCTGATTATATTGGTCAGACCTCAAGGCGATTTCGGCGATGACTTCGCCAAGAATATTCATAATTTCGCTCGAGTTTTCCCGCAGAATAATAGCGTCCCAAATGAGATCTGAATCACGGCATATCATCCAGCCGGTGCGTAGCCCCTGGAGCCCCAGTGCCTTGGAAACGCTGCCCGTCGTGATACCCCTTGGATACAAACCAGCAATCGAAGGGGCACGGGACCCGTCCCACTCCAATCCCGCGTAAACCTCGTCAACAACCAGCCATGCACCTACGCGATCTGCGATTTGGACAAGCCTTTCCAGCTCTGCTTGTGTCATCAACTGCCCGGTGGGGTTATTGGGGTTGGTCATAAAGATGAGCCGCGTGCGCGCTGTTACTGCGGCCTCAACTTTGTCGAGCGGCAATACCCAACCAGCCCTCTCTTCGCGGTCGACAACTTTTAGCGTCGCGCCAACTGCCTCTGCCAATACGCCCGCTTGTGGCCAGCCCGGGCGTTCCGTTACGACTTCGTCGCCCGGTTGGACCAATTGCATGAATGCAAGATAATTGGCTTCCGCGGCGCCGGCGGTGATCAGAACGTCGTCTGGCTTGCAAACATCATACAAGCCAGCGCGGTCCAAAACATGCCGTCGTAAAGCAGGCAGACCCCGAAAGCTCTTTTGGTTCCAATCCAACGGCAGCGCTGGATCCAGCGCATCCATGAACTCACCCAAACGCGGCGACTCGGACAAGGAAAACCCAACGAAAGCTTCTGGATCCGCTTCCGTGGTATCCAGTAGGTATTGAAAAAGTGTGTGTATCTTGACTTTCATGCTCTACTCAAAATCTTTGTAGTCAATCAGGGAGAGAGTCTGTGCAAGCAGAGGGATTTGTCAAAGGGCGACCGATTGACCTTGTGGTTTTGGACTACGGGCTGTTCAAGGTCCATTCCACTGGCCGCATCATAGGTATCTGCGGGTTTCTGATCCGAACAGATTTGGGAGAAGCAATACTCATCGACACTGGATTTCCTGAAAAATACGCCATTGATACCGACGCCGCGGTCAAAGAAGATCGATTGTTCGAGTTTGGCGAGGTTCTGAAGTGCGAACCAGATAATCTGCCACGCGCACAGCTGGCAAAACTCGGGCTTATTCCGTCAGACATTGCATTACAGATTTGTACGCACTCCCATATCGACCATATCGGTGCATTGGGCGACTTTCCAAACAGTCCCATTCTCATCTCCTCTGCCGAGCGAGCCTTACCTCGCCCCTTGTATTGGGGCGATATGCGGCCGATGGAATGGCCCGAGCAGGATTACCTGGTTATTGATGACGACGTAGAGATTGGGCCAGGTATCTTCGTTTTGATGGCACCCGGTCATGCGCCTGGCCAGATCGCGGTAATGGTCGATCTTCCGTCGGGGGCGATTTTATTGACCAGTGATGCGATTTCCCGACCAGCAGAAATCGACGAGAAGTTTGCCGGGTCTTGGGACGAAGATGCAGCAATTGCCAGCGCAGACAGGTTGATGCGTCTGGCATCCGAGCGAGATGCCTTTGTAATCTATGGGCATTGTCCAAAGCAGTGGGCTGTTCTGAAGAAAGCACCAGAAGTCTACAGCTGATCCCACCCCTTGGACCATTTTTCCGGAAAGTGATGTCGCACCAAAGAATTATCTGACGTCGCGCCCTTGGTTCAGAATAATCACATTCCCGCTGGAAACATCCCCTGCCGGTGAAATGAGAAAACCAACCCAAGAGGCGATTTGCTCAGGTAGCATCGCATGACCATGTGGCATGGCACTAACGGCTTTCTTCAAGACTTCCTCGGTCAAGACATTGAACAACGGTGTCTCAGTCATGGCAGGTGCCAGAGAATTTACACAGATTTTATCCTTTGCGTATCGACGGGCGAGGTCTTTTGTTAGAGTATCCATCGCAGCCTTTGACGCACGGTAGTGCGGAGGGTCAAAAACATCGAAATTGTAAGCTCCGTTCGATGAGATATTGACAATCTTTTTGCTTCCTTCGCGTTCCAACATCAATTGGACCGCCTGCTGGCAGCAATAGAAAGCAGAATTAAAATTGATTGCCATCTGCTTTTCGAGTTCCTCGGGCGGAATGTGCGGGAAGTCGGACATGAAGCAGGTGCCTGCATTGTTTACCAAAGCATCCAGACCGCCATGCGTTGTCTTAATGCCATCAAACGCCTGAGCGATAGCCGAATGATCAGTTAAGTCAACGCAGATTGGCGTGAAATTCGAACCTAATTCTGTCGCCAGTTCACCTAAACCCTCCTCATTGAGGTCCAGTCCAACAACGTGGAAACCGACTGCCGGCAATTGGCGGCAGATGGCTTGCCCCATCCCTCCCGCGGCGCCGGTCACAACAGCTGTTTTCATAGTAACTCCTCTGACCTCGGCCTCGTATGAGGCACAATAGAGTATAGTATGAACCTGGCATCCCTTTTACATGAAATTGGCACGGTTCAATTGGGCTTGAAATCACCGCTCGTCCGCTTTGGGCTCAGTTTGGTCATTCGCAGCTGTCTGCTAGGTAACTGCTCTGCGAAAATTTCCAACATTGGACTTTCGAAAATCGCTGATGCAGCGTGGCCTTTTAGGCGCGTCAAAGGCTGCGCGGCATTGCATCGGGTTTCCCGTTTGCAGCCTCTCAACGAGGCGGAATTGGCGCGAACTTAAGTCTGAGCACTTGGACCGTAGTGCCACAAACGCGAAAATTCATTGCTTAAGCGGACGGCGACCTCCGTGGCGGCTACTCCAAACCAAAATTTTGGCTGCGTTGCTCTAACGCGATACGAAAGTTCAAGTTCCAACTAGGGACTAAGAACAAACCTGACGGCGCTACATTTGCTGCATTCTTTCGCCGGTGTGCGTGGTTACGACCGTGTTATCGATCCGCCGTTGGCGCGTTGTCGGGTACTTGGCGACCTTAATCCAGCGCAGGACATTGCGTCGGTAAGACGGGGGCAATCGCTCCCATTTGTCCAGGTTCAATACAACGGATAAATCGTCTGGGACGATAAGAGCATCGACATCGTCAAAAGTTCCAAAGCCCTGAAGCTTTACCGGCTTGTATGGAAGCCTCTCCGGCGGGGTGCACTATGCCTTCTTGCCCAAGGCGCTCCGCCCTATCTTTGTAGCTTTTGGACCAAGCTTGCTGCTTTCGCGGGCTGATCAGTTGCGCCGTCCGGTCTTCATCGATTGTAAATCGTCTTCCATCAATCCAACCATGCGCGATCAGCGCATCCAGCACCTCGTCCCGACTGACATATTTCTGCGGATGTGCCGCCTTCCACGTGATCAGGCGGACGCTATCACGTTGGGCAAAATGCGTGCTCAGCCAGTCCCAAAGCTGATCACGGGATGTGACCTCAATATCTGTGATGCGCCACCATAGTGTTCATGCTTATGTCATCCGTCGCAAAAAAGCTTCAGCCATCTTCAAGTGGTTGCTTTTGACCTCTGGTGACATTCGCCCAGCCGTACGGCACATCATCGCCCATCGGGGATTGCCAGTCAGTCTATCGCTGTGTTTCAGAATAAAGCGCCAATAAAGCCCGTCCCAAATGTCGGACCAAGGCCCCTTTCCCCAATGGCTCATTTTGCGAACATAGTTTGAACCCGAAAAGTACGGTTTGGTGGTGATCAACCCGCCATCGGCATGCTGGCTCATCGCGTAGGCATTAGGAACCATAACCCAATCATAGCTGTCGACGAACATTTCCATGAACCAGCGATAGACATGATCCGGATCAATTTCGCACAGAAACATAAATCCACCCAAAACCATGAGGCGTTCAATATGATGACAATACCCTGTCTTGAGCACCCTTTTGATCGTGTCGTCCAGCGGATCAATACCAGTGGTTCCGTCGTAGAAAGCGCAGGGCATTGGGCGGTGATGGCCCCAATGATTTGTAGTGCGCATCGGCACACCCAGGCTCTCATAAGTCGCGCGCATAAACTCGCGCCAGCCAATGATCTGGCGGATAAAACCTTCTACCGAATTCAAGGGAATGCCCTTGCGATCCGCATGCGCCAGGGCAGCGTCCAAAACTTGTTTTGGCGCCAACAATCCTATGTTCAATGCTGGCGTGAGAACGGCGTGCCATAGCCAGTTTTCGCCCTCAACAATGGCATCTTCATAGTCGCCAAAACGTTCGAACCGCCGTTCCAGAAACTGCGCCAGCCAGTCGGACGCAGCTTTGTGTGATGTCGGATAATACAACGTATCCAGGCTGCCCAATGCTTCTGGAAAATCAGCAAGAACGCTTGCTTTTGCGGCTTCATCAACTGCGTCATGGGAAGGCCAATCGATCCAAGGCAGGCTGCCTAACAGCGCCTTGGGCACTTTCTTGCGGTTTTCCTCGTCAAAGCTCCACTGTCCCCCCGTCGGTTGACCGCTGTCCATCAAAACGTTCAAGCGTCGGCGTTGGCTTTTGTAGAACTCAGCCATGAGCCAACGTTTTCGACCGAGAGACCAATCCAGATTGTCGGCCCGCGTATTCAGAAAGCCAGGCGATGGCTTGATGTCGAGCGTGATGCCGGTATTGCTAGCCGCCGCCCGCAAACGTCTTTCCGCAATGAAGTCTACCGGATCAGCTATCATCATTTGGCTGACACCGCGATCACGTAGGTTTTGAAAAAGTCGCAGGCACGCGCCCGACTGCCGCTCAAAGGGCCAGATCGCGGCATCAATGCCCTTAGCGACCAAGCCATCGCGATAGCGCGCCATAGAGGCGCGGTGCAGCCAAAGCTTTTGTTTATGCATCGTGGCTGGGTAATGCGCATCGCCAAAGAACAGCGGGTCTTCGAAAAGCACAACAGTGTCTGGCCCGGCGGACAGACCCGGGTGTTGGGCAAACAATTGGTTGGGGAGTAGAAGGACTGCAGAGGACACGAGCTATTCTCTTTGTTGGGTGGCTAGGTTCAATTGGCCTAAGAGCGACGGGATCTTCTTTCGAAGGCTGAAGAATCCGGCCCTTGCATGAGGCCATGTCATAGCGTCGTACGGCAGCATTATCCTATTCAATGATAGGCCTGCGTCTCTCAATAAAGGCTCCGCACGATCCAGCCATGACCGAGTGGGGCCGACAGGCACATAGGCTGTTGCAATGGTCGTGACGCCGGCATTCCGTGCTGCCTCGATCAACGGACCACACCAATCCTCAGCTGATTTCGCGTGTTTTCCATGGGGTTCCAGGGCGCTGTTCATCGCGCCCTTGGCAAAATCCTTTGCGGCGTCCCCCATCGGGTTTGGAGACCGACCATGCGTCGCCAAAAGTCCAATCGCGGCAGCAGGCGATGTCCGCACTAAGCAGTCACTTGACAGATCATCCTCTGTCAACAGCAACAGATAAGGGCTGTCTGCGGGAATGAGCAGGATAGAAAGTGGAATGAGCGGGTGATCTACCGGCTCGGTCAACGGTTCTGCAAATTTGGCGAGGCCTTTTGGTTGAAACCGTCCTTGCGTGTATTTGGCAATATTATCGGGTCGCGCGAGGTAGGTTTTGCCTTTCGTGTGCAATCCGCCGACCCACCGCCAGCTCAGCGTGTTTGACGCGGGATCGCCATCCAGCAAATGCCGCAAAAAGAAGTCCGCGCCAAGATGCCAGGGTATGTGGAGCGTGAAAATCCAAATTGATGCAAACCACATGCGCGCATGGTTGTGGAGGTAACCGGTCGTCACCAGTTCCCGCGCCCAATGATCGAAACAGTCGATGCCGGTATTGCCGTTCACTGCATCGTTGAAACGGATCTCTAAGCCCTGATCGAATTTTAGTCGCTCTAAAGCGCTCAACAGATCCCGTTGATAATGTGCCCAGACGCTGGGCCTCTGATACGTCCAATTATTTCCAGTTTCCTCATGTGACCAGAGCTCGTCGATAAGACCACGATCTTTTAACTGGGAAAGGACCTCCACAATTTGCCCGATGCGCACAATGAGCGGCTGGCCCAGTTTCCCAAGGTCTTTTCGTAACCCAGCGATTGTCTCAGCAACAAAGTTCCACTGCCGTGTTGACGCGTCGGGTTGCTGCCAAAGCTCAGTTTCAACCACATAGAGTGGCAGAACTGGCTCGACCTCAGACGCTTGCGCTAGTGCCGGATGATCCGTTACCCGCAAATCTCGTTTGAACCAAACGACCTGCACGACACCTCCATTGTTCAAGTAGTGTACGAATGGCCACTAAAAATGGATCTTTGTTAAAGTCGTCTCCGCAATTCGCTGCTGACGTGGCTTTTGCACAAAAGCCATTGGCCTTCGGTACTTGAATGTTGGAAGTTTCTGCGAGCGAGACTGACACCTGCGAGGAGGGGTCATAGGAGTGCTGTGTGCGCCCGAACTCGACCTTTTTCTAAGAGGACCATTCAGCAAAAAAAAATTGCCTCCCGGCGACGCCACTCACTTTCGTCTCCAGGAGGCTAACCAGACAGATCTGGCTACTACGTGAGCAAAATTGACAATACAAACTTGCTACACACGCCGATACTTGAATCTAAAATACAACAATTCAACATTTTTTACGCGCGATAAAGTAATTTTTCTCGCGTGTTATATGTTTGCTTGTGTATCAGATCTTGCCGTCACGCCTCTGAAGACAGGGTCCCATTGTGCGAGTAGTTGGTCACTAGGTGGGACAACACTGTCGTAAATGAGTAGCCAAGCCATTCTGGTTAACTACGCATGTCCAATTTCGCATTCCAAATAGTCTGGGCAGTCCCATGACCAGACTATGGCCCGCGCTGTCTGTCATCCCAGATCAAGACGGCGCGGGCATTTGGATCACTGCTGCGTTCTTGCACTGCCTGTAGCAAGCGACTGCTTGGGGCTCGGTGCAGTCGTTGGCGATGGTCTGTTTGAACGGCGGTTTTGGGCCCTCCGTGCAAGGGAGAGTGATGCGGGGGAATGGGCTTTTGCCAAGGATCTGGACGTACTAGGCCACGCAAGGAGCGTACCGTCGGATCGAAGACCGGTGTTCTGATAGCATGACATGCTTCACGCCTGTCCTAAGCGGCGCTAGTCTCCGGTCATGGCAACGCTGAAAGGAGCCGCCCAATGTCCCTCTTCTCTAAACTCTTCGGTGGTGGCGAAAATCCGCATGCCGCAGCACGGGACAAAGATCACATTGCCGACGTCATGACCACGATCAGGGACTTGATTGGCCGGACTGGCTAACCCTCGCGGCGCAAAAGCGCCACACACTTCCACCTTTAACTCTCCGACACCCCTCACGCATGCCGCGTCGAGGCCCTAGAAAGGACTGCCTGATGAAATACGAGAACTTTCAAACCTTTGACGTAGACGTTGAAAACGGCATCGCCACTGTGACATTCAACTTTGGTTCCGTGAACGTGCAAGGCCAGGAAATGCTGGCCGATCTCAACAGCCTGGCAATGCGGCTGGAGCGTGACCGCGAAACCAAGGTCGTAATCTTCCAATCCGCCAATCCGGAAATCTGGGTCTGCCACTACGACACCGAGCTTCTCCAGGATATGTCGACCGAGGCGGTATCTCGTGACGATGCACAGCTTTTGGACCTGCAATCGGTTTGCGAACGGATCAGCAAGGTGCCGCAGGCCACCATCGCAAAACTGGAAGGGTTTGCACGCGGTGGCGGACACGAATTGGCGTTGGCGCTCGACATGCGCTTTGCCGCGCGAGGAAAGTACAAGTTCATGCAGATGGAGGTCGGCATGGGCATCTTACCCTGCGGCGGTGGCGCCTCTCGCATGGCACGCCAGACCGGTCTTGGCAAAGCACTTGAGATCATCCTGAGCGCGCAGGACTATGACGCGGATGATGCAGAACGTCTGGGCACCATCAACAAGGCGTTGGAGCCGGATGAAATTGGTCCCTATGTGACCGTACTGGCCGAACGGATTGCAAAATTCCCAGCTGAGTCGATCAATGCGTGCAAGAAGATGGTCTACGAATCAATCGACAAACCCATTGATGAGGCGCTTAAAGCCGAGGCTTATTGGCTCTATCAGGCCACCAGCAAAACCCCGGCGGTCAAACGTTTCACCATCGCGGATGAACAAGGTCTGGAACACGACATCGAAAACCAGCGCAAGTGGGGCGATCTGGTTATGCAGGTGCAGGACATCAACTGATCCCCCGAACCAAATCAACACGTAAGAAAAGGAATACCCCAATGAAGGCAATGGTTTTGAACACCTACGGACCCGATGCACCGTTCGAGCTTGTTGAAATACCCGATCCGGTTTCGACACCAGGGCATGTGGTCGTCAAAGTGGCCGCGACCAGCGTCAACACCGTCGACACAATGATCCACAGCATGGGCGCTGATCCTCCCCCTCTGAAGTGGTCCGCCGTTATGGTTATGAAAACGGAGGAACCACATGGCGAACAAGCGACCGAAGCCGGAAGAGATTGTCTCGAAGTTACGGCAGGTTGAGATATTGATGGGGCAAGGCATGTCCCGTCTGGATGCAATCCGGCAGATTGGTGTTGTTGAACAGACCTATTATCGCTGGAAGAAAAAGTACGGCAGAATGGGCGCGGATCAATTGAAGGAACTCAAGCGCCTTCAAAAAGAGAATGAGCGTCTTCGAAGGGCCGTCTCGGATCTTACCCTGGACAAACTGATCCTGACGGAGGCGGCCAAGGGAAACTACTGAGCCCCGCCCGACGCCGTGCCTGCATCAACCATGTGCGCCACAAACTGCGTGTCTCAGAGCGCCGGGCGTGTCGTGTCCTGAAACAGCACCGATCCACACAGCGAAAGCTGCCGAAAGGTCGAGCTGACGAGAAGCGCCTGGTGGCGGACATGATAGAAATGGCCCGCCAGTATGGCCGCTACGGTTATCGCCGGATCGCGGCTTTGCTGAGAGATGCGGGCTGGCAGGTGAATGACAAGCGCGTCGAAAGGCTTTGGCGTCGGGAGGGGCTGAAAGTGCCAATGAAACAACCGAAGAAGGGACGGCTCTGGTTAAATGATGGATCGTGTGTTCGGCTGCGGCCGGAGCATCGAAACCATGTCTGGAGCTATGACTTCGTGCATTGTCGAACGGATGACGGAAAGGCATTCCGCACGCTCAACGTCATCGATGAGTACAGCCGGGAGTGCTTGGCGATCCGTGTGGACCGCAAGCTGAACTCCAGCGATGTCA
>NZ_JBQFPJ010000022.1:0-80876 GCF_056534475.1 Ruegeria sp. D4 | reverse complement strand
CCGCCGTCAGCGTGGTCTTACCATGGTCAACGTGGCCAATCGTGCCGATGTTGACGTGCGGTTTTGTACGCTCAAATTTTTCCTTTGCCATTCCTCAGGCGCCCTTTTGCGATTTGGGGGACCCTTGGTCCCGTGGTTACATCTGCGCGCGCGAGATATTTGGTTCAAAGGGGAAAATCAAGCACATCCTGAGGGAAAAGCGGCCCCTTATGCCGGATTTTGCGTAACATCCCCGGATTCGAGCGGCCGGATCAGATCGGGCCGCCGATCAAACCAGCCATTGTCCTTGTGTTCCTCGGCCAGCCACTCCTCAACCCGGTCGGCGACTTTCAGGGCAAGCCCGCTCATCTGCTCTTCTTTGGTCCGCTCGTGCCCCGAGCCTTTCAGGGCACTTCCGCCGGTCGTGTCCTCAAGAACCTGAAACTGTTTGCCCTTGGCCAGAAACTCTTTCTTGTTCACATCGTACACGTTTACCAGAACAATCGCCGTGCTTTTGGGATTGTAGATTACCGGAATGCCCGGAGGCGCCAGCATATAGCCTTCCAGACTGATACCGATGTCATATTCCTGTGCGCCAGAGTAGCGACCCAGGCGAATGTCGACCGCGTTCTGGATCGCCTCGGTCCATTCATCAGGCGTCGCATCCCGCGACACTGGGCCTTGCACCGCCTTTTCGGCAAAAGCATAGTTGACCCGCAGCTTGAATTCGCCCAGCGATTCTGGCTCTTCATAAACCTGCGTCTGGGTGCAGGCGGCCATCAGGGCCAATCCGGTGATCAGGGTCAGAATGCGCAACATGTTCTCGTCTCGATAGGCCTGTTTTTCTTTGATCTAGCGCACCGATACGGCCTGTGCCAAGTCGTATCGGCAGAAATCCACCCGTAAGCGCGCCCTGATCACGAGAATTTATAGTCGCGCGGGAAGCCATAGGGAGGTTTTTTACCAACGCTGGCACGTTTGGCCAGCCACTGGGACATATCGGCCTCGTGCCGGGTCTTGTCACCACCCATCGACCACTTCAGGCCCTCTTCCCAGTTGAAAGTGGTGATGTCGGACAACCCGCCATCCAGCTCCAGCGTGCCCTGGCGGCCGCGTGCCATGTTATATTTCTGAAGGCGCACGCCCTTGCCGCGTGTCATCTCGGGCAGGTCTTCAGTCGGGAACACAAGGAACTTGCCGTTCTGAGACACAACGGCCACGTGATCCCCATCCACCGGTTTACAGATCATCGCGGTTTCGTCGCCTTTGACGTTCAGCACCTGTTTGCCGTTGCGGGTCTGGGCCAGCACATCATCCTCGGGCACCATAAAGCCGTTGCCCGCATCCGATGCGACAAGCAGCCTTCGGCCTGGCTTGTGAATGAAAATGTCGATGATCTGCGCCTCATTCGGCAGGTCAACCATCAGGCGCAGCGGCTCGCCCATGCCCCGCCCGCCGGGCAGGTTGGCGGCGCTGACCGTGTAGAACCGCCCGTTCGAGGCAAACACCAGCAGGCGATCAGTCGTTTCGGCGTGGAAAATGAATCGTGGGCCGTCGCCATCCTTGAACTTCAGTTCACGCTTCAGGTCGATATGGCCGGTCATGGCGCGAATCCACCCCATCTGAGAGCAGACGACCGTAATCGGCTCGCGGTCGATCATCGCCTCTAGCGGCACTTCCTCGACCTGCCCCGCTTCGGCGAACCGCGTCCGGCGCGCGCCGCCTTCGTAGTCTTTGCCGAATGTCTTCTTGGTCTCTTTCAGCTGCTCGGCGATTTTGGCCCATTGCAGGCCCTCATCGGCCAGCAGGTCTTCAAGGTTGGCGCGCTCCAGCATCAATTCGTCACGTTCGCGAACCAGCTCCATCTCTTCCAGACGGCGCAGGCTGCGCAGGCGCATGTTGAGGATCGCGTCGACCTGAACCTCGGACAGTTCGCCCTCGCCCGGCTTGGGCGAGACATAGTCGGCCTCGTTGGTCGCGCGGACATGATCTATGCCCCAATCTTCGCGCATCAGCGCGGCTTTGGGGTCATCATCATAGCGGATGATGTCGATCACCCGGTCGAGGTTGAGGAACGCGACGATAAAGCCCTCCAACACCTCCAACCGATGGTCGATCTTGCCCAGACGGTGACGCGAGCGGCGGATCAGCACCTCTTGCCGGTGATCAAGGAAAGCGCGCAGCACTTCCTTCATCGAGCAAACCTTGGGTGTCACCCCGTCGATCAGCACGTTCATGTTCAGGCTGAACCGCACCTCAAGATCCGAGTTGCGGTAGAGCATGCCCATCAGCACCTCGGGATCCACGTTCTTGGAGCGTGGTTCCAGGATCAGGCGAATGTCATCGGCAGATTCGTCGCGCACATCCGCGAGGATCGGGATTTTCTTGGTCTGGATCAGTTCGGCGATCTTTTCGATCAGTTTCGATTTCTGAACCTGATAGGGGATCTCGGTAACAACGATCTGCCACTGACCTCGCCCCAGATCCTCGACCTCGAACTTGCAGCGCAGACGAAACGAACCGCGCCCGGTCCGATACGCCTGTGCGATATTCTCTGGCGGCTCGACAATCACGCCGCCGGTCGGGAAGTCCGGGCCGGGAACATAGTTCAACAACGTGTCGTCGCGGGCGTCGGGTGTCCTGATCAGATGCAGACAGGCGTCGCAGAGTTCCGAGATGTTGTGCGGCGGGATGTTCGTGGCCATCCCCACCGCGATACCACTGGCCCCGTTGGCCAAAAGGTTCGGGAACTGCGCGGGGAGCACGACCGGCTCAGTCAGGGTGCCATCATAGTTGTCGCGGAAATCGACGGCGTCTTCGTTCAGCCCCTCAAGCAGCGCCTCGGCCACGATGGTCATCCGCGCCTCGGTATATCGCGAGGCCGCCGGGTTGTCGCCGTCGATATTGCCGAAATTCCCCTGCCCGTCGACCAGCGGGTAACGGACGTTGAAGTCCTGCGCCAGACGCGCCATCGCGTCGTAAATCGCGGCGTCCCCGTGCGGGTGATAGTTGCCCATCACATCGCCGGAAATCTTGGCCGACTTCCTGAATCCTCCGGTTGCGCTGAGTCGCAGCTCTCTCATCGCATAGAGGATTCGCCGGTGGACCGGTTTCAACCCATCCCGCGCATCGGGCAAGGCCCGATGCATAATGGTGGACAGCGCATAGGTCAGATAGCGTTCGCCAATCGCGCGGCGCAGCGGTTCGGCTACCTCACCCCCGTTGCCGGGGGTCTCCATGTTGGGGTCGTCGATCGTGTCGTTCATATATGATGTGATACGACGCAAGCGCGGCGTGGTAAAGCAAGCAGCGCGCAATTTACTGGGGACAAGTCGCGCTTTTTGCAACACGGGGAGGCAAGCCCCGGATTTCCCCCATCTTTCGACTCAATCCCCAAGCTATGCTAAACTTTCATCAATTGAATGCTGCCTGTTTGTTGTTGCGATTACCCGGGGGATTGCGTCATGACGCGCCTTATACTAGTTACCTTTGCTCTGCTCGGATGGAGCTTCTACGTGATGAGCGGCGGCCCCAATTTCGAGCCGCGCGGCCTGCGCGCGGAAAAACCTGTGCAAGTGGCGTCAGTTCCCATACCCGCACCAAAGCCGATTGCTCCGGCCCCGGCGGAAGACCTTGTGAAAAAAGCCGCTATTAAGCCGGTCGAACCCGAGAAGCCAAAGCCGGAACCTGAACCGGCGCCTGTTCAGGTCGATACTCAGGCGCAGCTGACGCAGGTTGCTGTTGGGCTGAGTTCAGACCTGTTCCTGTTTGGCGATCAGGCCGCGACATTCTCTCTGGCGTCTCTGGATCAGGGTGCGGCAGCGCTGCGTCAGATCACACCTGAGGTGCCCGACGGGGTTTCGCAGACCGTTGCCCCCACCGAGCCCGCAAAAGACATCCGCGAAGTTACGGGCACCCGCGTCAACATGCGCGATGGGCCCGGCACGATCTATCCGGTCGTTGGCAAGGTTTCGATCGGACAGAAGGTCGAAGTGATTGGCGATTCGGGAACCGGCTGGCTGCGGCTGCGCGTGTTGCCCGGGCAACAGATCGGATGGATTTCCGCCTCACTGATCCGAAAAACAGAATACTGACACAGCGATGTCATTGTCCTGACCGGGACCGCGCCATAGCTTTTGGCAAAAGAACATCTCGGGGATGACATGCAGAAATCCATTCTGATCACAGGCTGCTCTTCCGGTATTGGCCTGGATGCGGCTCATGGGATGCGCGCCCGCGGCTGGCGAGTCTTCGCGGCCTGCCGCCAACAGCGCGACTGCGACAGGCTGAGGGCACAGGGCTTTGACAGTCCGCGAATCGATTATGCAGATGCGGATAGTATCCGAACAGGCCTGGCACAGGTGCTTGAGTCGACCGGCGGCACGCTGGATGCACTGTTCAACAATGGTGCACATGGATTGCCCGGTGCGATAGAAGACGTGCCGACGGATGGGTTGCGCGTCATATTCGAATCCAATGTATTTGGCTGGCACGAACTGACCCGGCAGGTCATCCCGGTGATGCGGCGTCAGGGTCACGGTCGTATAGTACAATGCTCATCGGTGCTTGGACTGGTCGCGTTCCCCTGGCGCGGTGCGTATGTCGCGACGAAATACGCGATCGAGGGTCTGACCGACACCCTGCGGCTGGAGCTCAGGGATACCGATATTAAGGTCGTCCTGATCGAACCCGGGCCGATCACTTCGAAGATTCGGGAAAACTCGATCCCGGTGTTTGAACGGTTCATCGACTGGGAAAACTCGGCATTGCGGGAAAAATACGAAACTTCGCTGCTGACACGACTCTACGAATCTTCTGGCCCCGACCGGTTTGAACTGCCCGCATCAGCCGTGACCGACAAACTCGCGATTGCCGTGAGCGCGAAAAGACCGCGCGCGCGCTATTACGTCACCACGCCCACCTACATCGCCGGGTATCTGCGCCGGGTTTTGTCCACAAAAACCATAGATCGCATTCTGTCATTGGGCTGAGACACAAAAACCCATTCGCTTTTGCCGCTGCGCCCGCTAGATGGAGGCGTGAAAACAAACGCGGACGAGGGCTCCATGGACCTGATCATGCTGGTCTTGCTTTTGGCCATGGCGGCAGTTGTCGTCGTTTTGGCTTTGGGCATTGCAAACTTTGGCAAAGGTGGGACCGAAGCGGCCCACAAAAGCAACAAGATGATGCGCCTGCGCATCCTGTTTCAGTTCATTGCCGTGGTGCTGATTGTGCTCTACGTCTATCTGCGCGGACAGGGAGGGCAATAAGCGGACAGGGAGGGCAATAAATGGTTGTTCTGAACAAAATCTACACGCGCACAGGCGACGATGGCAAAACCGCGCTTGGCAATGGCGAACGGGTCGCCAAATACTCGGGCCGTGTGGCTGGCTATGGCACGGTGGACGAACTGAACGCCTTTGTCGGCGTCGCCCGCGCGGAAGCCGATGGCGATGTCGAAGCAGCGCTGGCGCGCATCCAGAACGATCTGTTCGATCTGGGCGCTGATCTGTGCCGTCCAGATATGGAAAAGGATGCCGAGGCGGATTACCCGCCATTGCGGATCGCTCCGGCACAGATCGACCGGCTGGAAGCCGAGATCGACTCCATGAACGAACGGCTGGAGCCGCTGCGCAGTTTCATCCTGCCGGGCGGCACCCGGCTGGCGGCGCAATTGCATGTATGTCGCACGGTGTCGCGGCGTGCCGAGCGTCTGGTGGTCGAACTGTCCAATATGGAGCCCGTCAACGTAGTCGCCGTGAAATATTTGAACCGGCTGAGCGATTGGTTCTTCGTCGCCGCCCGCTGCGCCAACAACGACGGCCAGGCTGACGTTTTGTGGGTTCCGGGCGCGAACCGCTGAAAGCGGCACGGTGTCCTGTAGACCCGGTGGCGACCGGAAGGGTGAGGCCTCGGCCCGACAATCACAGTAAAGCGTCTGTTCCGGTCCGCCACTCGTCCCGTCGCGCACTAACCCGTTCCCACTGCGACACTACCGTTACGTAAAAAAATCATGAAACGCGACGTCTCAAGCTTACGACGTGACGATTTTGCTCTGTTGTCGCGCGGATTGAGACGCTATCTACACCCCGAGAGCATTGGTGGAGTCGCGACGCGGCTTGCCGTTTTTGTAAGGAGCGTACGCAAAAATGAAGGTACTTGTGCCTGTCAAGCGCGTGATTGACTACAACGTGAAGGTTCGCGTGAAGGCGGACGGGAGCGGTGTTGATCTCGCCAATGTAAAGATGTCGATGAACCCGTTCGACGAGATTGCAGTGGAAGAGGCGATCCGCCTGAAAGAGGCTGGCAAAGCTGAGGAAGTCGTGGCCGTCTCGATCGGCGTGAAGCAGGCGCAGGAGACGCTGCGGACCGCTCTGGCCATGGGCGCGGACCGCGCCATTCTGGTCGTTGCTGCCGATGACGTGCATCAGGACATCGAACCGCTGGCCGTTGCCAAGATCCTTGCCAAAGTGGTCGAGGAAGAACAGCCGGGCATCGTTCTGGCGGGTAAGCAGGCGATCGACAACGACATGAACGCCACTGGCCAGATGCTGTCGGCCCTGCTGGGCTGGAGCCAGGGCACCTTCGCGTCCGAGCTGGACATTGAAGGCGACACCGCCAAGATCACCCGCGAGGTGGACGGCGGCCTGCAGACCATCAGCGTCAAGATGCCGACCATCGTGACCGTTGATCTGCGTCTGAACGAGCCGCGCTATGCGTCGCTGCCCAACATCATGAAGGCGAAGAAAAAGCCGCTGGACGAGAAAACCGCCGCCGATTACGGCGTCGACGTCACTCCGCGTCTGGAAATCGTCAAGACCGAAGAGCCGCCGGCACGCGCTGCGGGCATCATCGTGGGCTCGGTCGACGAGCTGGTCGAGAAACTCAAAGAAGCGGGGGCTGTGTAATGGCTGTTCTTCTTCTCGCTGAAGTCAACAATGGTGAGCTGTCGCTGGACGCCACCGCCAAGGCCGTCAATGCCGCGAAAGTTCTGGGCGATGTAACCGTTCTGGCCGCTGGCGGTTCCGCCGCTGCCGCTGGTGAAGCTGCTGCCAAGATCGACGGCGTTTCCAAGGTTCTGGTTGCCGAAGACGCTTCGCTGGGCCACCGCCTGGCGGAATCGACCGCAGCGCTGATCGTGGGTCTGGCCGACGGGTACGAGCACATCGTGGCACCCGCCACCACCGACGCAAAGAACGTGATGCCGCGCGTTGCAGCGCTGCTGGACGTGATGGTGATCTCGGATGCATCTGGCGTTGTCGACGGCTCGACCTTCGAACGCCCGATCTATGCAGGCAACGCGATCCAGACCGTGAAATCGAACGACGCCAAAAAGGTCGTCACCCTGCGGACCGCCAGCTTTGACGCGGCGGGCGAAGGTGGTTCGGCCCCGGTCGAGACCATCTCGGTCGGCGAAAATCCGGGCCTGTCGTCCTGGGTCGAGGACAAGGTTGCGGCCAGCGACCGCCCCGAGCTGACCTCGGCTGGCGTTGTTGTTTCAGGTGGCCGCGGTGTTGGCTCCGAAGAAGACTTCAAACTGATTGAAGCTCTGGCTGACAAGCTGGGTGCTGCTGTTGGCGCATCGCGCGCGGCGGTCGACTCGGGTTACGCTCCGAACGACTGGCAGGTGGGTCAGACCGGTAAGGTCGTGGCTCCGGACCTGTACGTTGCCGTCGGCATCTCGGGCGCGATCCAGCACCTGGCTGGGATGAAGGACTCGAAGGTCATCGTCGCAATCAACAAGGATGAAGAAGCGCCGATCTTCCAGGTCGCCGACTTCGGACTGGTTGCCGACCTGTTCCAGGCCGTTCCGGAACTGACCGAAAAGCTTGGCTGATCAAGAACACAATTTTCTCGACGAGAAATCTTCAAGGCCCGCCGCAAGGCGGGCCTTTTTCAGTTCAGATCTTGAATAACCGGCACCAGAGCATCCGCGATGGCCCTGTGTGCGGCCGGGCCGATCATGTGCTCTGCCATGGGCTGCTGCAATGTTCCGAACAGCACGTCCTCAAGTTCGTCTGAAGCGCCGGCAACGCAGACCGACAACTCGACGATACCCGCGCAATGCGATCGGAATTGCTCGACCATTGGCCTGTCGACCAGCAATTGCCCGCCAACATCGCATGGCGATTGCCTGTGCACGCGCAGCCACAGCAAGATCACTGGCGGTCCAACACGCTCGAGAAAGGACTGCAGGCTTTGGCACCACTGATCCTGCAAACCCTGGGCTAACAACGCAAACCGGGCGGCCCCAAGGTCCAATAGCCGCGTCAAAAGATGCTTCACAAAGTGAAATTCTGTGAAATCAACTTCAGGATAAAGATCTACGAGCCTACGCGTCGGCTCAAGAAACCTATCATTTCGGCGGGGATGCACCCGATAAAATGGGTTCGACTGACCGGCAAGCCCGGGGATCTGCAACACGCACAGCCCGGAACCATTCACCAGGTTCAGTATCCCTTGATCTCGCACCAACGCCTCGGCCCCGGCAAACAGGCTGCCCAGATTGACACAACACTTTCCCACACGCCCTTCCAACACTGAAGGGAACGGCTGATCCACGAACCGCCCGAATGTTTCGTCGCCGCCAACACAAACCACTGAGGACTTGTCCGGTCGCTTCTCAGGCCCGCGAAACCAGAGCCTGGATTGTTCATATTGGCAAACGGCAACATCGACCCGGCCCGAGCCGACCTGAAGATAGCTCATAACACCCACCTGTTTTTCACCCGGGTGCCATCTTGCGGCTGCAGGAATTGATAAAACCCTAATGTGCGCATTTGAAGCAAATTCAGCCTGATCCAACCCCTTGCCGCCCGCCCCGATCTGCCGATAGTGTCGGATCAACCTATGGGACAAAGGCACCTGAACATGGATGTAAAATCAGTCGGAGTGATCGGCGCGGGCCAGATGGGCAATGGCATCGCCCATGTTTTGGCGCTGGCGGAATATGACGTCCTTTTGACCGACGTCAGCCAGGAGGCGCTGGACAATGCTCTGGCGACGATCGAAGGCAATCTTGCCCGGCAGGTGTCCCGCGGAAAGATCACCGACGAGGCCATGCAGGCCGCCCTTTTGCGCATCGATACCACGCTTGAATTGCCTAAACTGGGTCAAACCGATCTTGTGATCGAGGCCGCGACCGAACGCGAAACGATCAAGCAGGCCATTTTCGAGGACCTTCAACCGCATCTGCAGCCCCATACGATCCTGACCTCGAATACCTCTTCCATTTCGATCACGCGTCTTGCCAGCCGAACCGACCGTCCGGAACGGTTCATGGGCTTTCACTTCATGAACCCTGTACCAGTGATGCAGCTGGTCGAGTTGATCCGCGGCATCGCAACGGATGAAGCGACCTACAAAGCCTGCAAAGCTGTTGTGGACCGGTTGGGCAAGACCGCGGCCAGCGCCGAAGATTTTCCGGCCTTCATCGTGAACCGGATCCTGATGCCGATGATCAACGAGGCGGTTTATACATTGTATGAGGGTGTCGGTAGCGTTCAGTCCATCGACCAGTCAATGAAGCTGGGCGCCAATCATCCGATGGGGCCGCTGGAGCTGGCGGATTTCATCGGCCTGGACACATGCCTGGCGATCATGAATGTGTTGCATGAGGGTCTGGCCGACACAAAGTACCGTCCGTGTCCACTGCTGACAAAGTATGTCGAGGCCGGCTGGCTGGGGCGAAAGACCGAGCGCGGGTTTTATGACTATCGTGGCGAAGTCCCAATACCAACGCGCTGACGCACAGGGGGCCAGCCCCCTCGCCCGGATTTCATCCGGGCTTACCCCCGGGATATTTTCAGCCAGATGAAGACGCGGATCAGGCCCTGGTCCCACCACCCAGAGCCAAGGTGTGCTTTCTAAGCCATGCCATGAACCCGCGCGGGTCTTTTTCGAGCAGCTGCATGTCGTCCTGCGAAATCGGATCACCGATGACCGGAGACTGCGGTTTGTTGCAGGACCTTACGATCTCGTGCAGCAGCAGCCCCTGACGCAGGATCGGGGAAACACGGTTTGCGATCTGATACCAGCGCGAGTTGCAACCAGGAAAAAAGATCGGCACGACCTGAGCACCGGACCGGCGGATCATCTTGGCCGTAAAAACGTTCCACTCCCGTTCCTGTGCGGGACCGAACCAACTGTCCGAAGACATCACCACGCCCGAAGGGAACAAGGCTACCACGCCGCCATTCTTGAGGTGTTCCATCGCCTTGCCGCGCATTTCCAGCATCTTGGCCTGGGCTTCGGGATCGTGCGGAAACGGAACCGCGATCATGAACGATGTCGCAGCTTCATCCAGGCCGGTCAGAACCGAGCGGGTCAGGATGCGATAATCGCTGCGCACGCGGCCGATCAGTTCGGCAAAAATCATGCCGTCAACCATGCCATGGGGGTGGTTGGCGACCACAACGACCGGGCCTTCCTTGGGAATGCGATCGATCTGTTCCTGCGGCGTGGTCAGTTTGATGCCCATCACCTCGAGCGCGCCGCCCCAAAAACGCTGGCCGCGGTACAACTCGTTCTTTTTTTCGAATTTATTGACCATTCGCAAAATGGTCAGTTTTCCGGTGCACCATTCGATGACCCGAATGGCAGCCGAAGTCCAGGCATCGTCAAACGAGTTGGCGTAGGTCAGCGTTCTGCGATCATAGATTTCGCCTTGTTCACCGGCCCCATCTACCACCGGGTTCGTCTTGGTCTCGTGCGTTGTTTCCGCCAATTCCTGGTTTTCCCGTTCTTCCTGTCCTGGCAGGACCGGCTCAGAATCCCTCTCCGAACTTGTCGTTCACCAAAGTTTCCAAGGCTTCCGCCAACGCCTCAGCATCCGGTCCGGACGTCTCGACGTCAATAGTGGTTCCGCGCGATGCTGCCAACATCAAAAGGCCCATAATACTGTCACCGGATGCAGAAAGTCCGTCCCGCGAAACCTCGGCACTGGCATCAAATCCCTCGACCACCTCGACCAGCTTGGCTGAGGCACGGGCGTGTAGGCCCTTTTCGTTAATAATTTTCAAGCTTCGGGTGGTCATGGTCAATTAATCCGATTTTAGTCCAACGTGACATTCTGCGCATTGATATATTTTCGTCCAGCCTCAATCGCTTGCCGGACGGCATCGCCGACGGGCAAGTGGCGGCTTTTGGCCAGTTTGATCAACATGGGAAGGTTTGCGCCGTAAAGTATGCGACGATCCTGCGGGGCGCAGGCCCGCATGCTCAGATTCGACGGGCTGCCGCCAAACAGGTCAGTCACGACAACGACACCATCGCCAGCGTCGACCTGATCCGCGGCACGGCATATTTCGCTTTGTTTGGCGTCGCGATCATGATCGGCCTCGATCGGTATCGCGACAAGACCCGGCTGTGTCCCGACCACGTGCTGCATCGCGGCCAGGTATTCTTCGGCCAGCCTGCCATGCGCTACAATTACGATCCCGATCAATCCGGCCTCACATTCAACGAACGTCGTTCCATTTCGCGGTGTCTGATTGCCACCTGCTGGCTCTCTTCCGCAAGGGCCTTTGCGACCGCTTCGGCCATCGCGACCGAACGATGTTGCCCACCTGTGCAGCCAAACGCAACCGAAAGATGCGCCTTGCCCTCGGCCCGGAAGGCCGGCAGCAAAAGCCTGAGCAGATCGACGACCTTGTCGAAGAACGGTCCGTAGTTCATATCCGACTGAACATAGCTTGCAACATCCGGGTTTCTACCATCGGCCGCGCGCAATTCAGGGCGCCAGTACGGATTGGCCAGAAACCGGCAGTCAAACACCATGTCCAGTCCCCTTGGCAGGCCGCGCTTGTACGAAAAGGATTCAATCGACACCGCCAGATGTCGGCCGCCCTGAGGTGCGAACCATCGCTCGACCTCATCGCGCAACTGATGGACATTCAGTGCTGTCGAGTCGATCAGCGTATCGGCAATTTCGCAGATCGGGGCCAGCAGCTCCTTTTCCTGGCGTACGCCGGATTCGGGGCTGGAATCCCTTGCCACCGGGTGCCGCCGGCGGGTTTCGGAAAAGCGTCGCAGCAGCACGTCATCGCTGCAATCCAGATAAAGGGTGGTCAGATCGACCTGTTCCATCCGGCTGAGTTTCGCCACCAGTTCAATGAATCCGATGGTTGAAAAATCGCGGTTGCGCGCGTCGATCCCAAGCGCCATGGGCCGGTCGCTTTCCGGGCCATCCAGAAGGCGTGTCAACAGCCCCATGGGCAGGTTGTCGATGGCTTCAAAGCCCAGATCTTCGAGAACATGGATTGCGGTCGAACGTCCGGCACCCGAAGGCCCGGTGACCAGAACGATACGCCGCTGTGCTGTCAGTTCCCGGGCCATTCCGGATCCATTCGTCCCATTTTCATAAATTGTACCAATGCTGCGGCCAAATTGGGGACTTCACCGCCCCAAAGCAAGGGAACAGGATGCCCCAGCAGAACCACCATCCGTGGCTCGGGCAGACGTGCGGGTTCGCTCTGGTCCAGATCCACAACGAGGCTGACAGGAACCGGACCCTTAGAGTCTGCGCGCAACAGGCCGATACCACGCGCCTCGATCACGCCCCGCAGCTCCGGAACGGCGTCGGCGATCACATGGCCATCCCGTACATGCAGATTGACCCGGTCGTCCGCAACAAGCCGTGCCCCGAGCGCCATCATCTGCAGCGCCAGTGACGACTTGCCCGCGCCAGAACGCCCCACGATCAGAAGGCCGTGCCCTTCGATGCTGACGCAAGCGGCATGGATACAAGCTGTGTTCTGTTGTTCGATGGCAGAAAGGGTCGGGCTGGACATATGCCTACAAAGGAAGCCCGACAACAAACCGGGCGCCCAAAGGATCCGAAGTTATGTCCGCTTCGGTCGGACGGATGTTCTCCGCCCAGATCACACCGCCGTGGGCCTCGACAATCTGTTTTGAAATCGCAAGTCCCAAGCCCGAGTTGTTCCCAAAATGCTCGACCGGGCGCTGCGAGTAGAAGCGTTTGAACACTTTGGTCAGCGCCTGATCGGGTATGCCCGGACCGGTATCTTCCACCACCACCAGAACCCGGTTCTCGCGCTGTCGTACCCAGACCCGAATGGCATCGCTTTCCTCACAGAAGGAAATCGCATTGGTGATCAGATTGACGAAAACCTGTGCCAGTCGCGCCTCAAGCCCGTTGATCACAATCGGGTCGGGCGGCAGATCGGTGATGTAGTCGATCCCTTTCGACCGCGCGTCTTCGCCCAGATACTGCCCAAGATTGCCCAGCAGCTTGAGCAGATCAAAGGGCTGCTCCTCTTCCTTGACCAGTTCGGCATCCAGTCGGGATGCGTTGGAAATATCACTGACCAACCGGTCCAGGCGCCGCACGTCATGTTCGATCACGCCCAAAAGTTTCTCGCGCTGGTCGTCGCGTTTGACCATGCGAAGCGTCCCGACTGCCGATTGCAGGCTTGCAAGCGGGTTCTTGATTTCATGCGCCACGTCCGCCGCAAACTGCTCGTTCGCATCGATCCGGTTGTAAAGCGCGGTCACCATCCCTCGCAGCGCTCCGCTGAGCTGCCCGATTTCATCGGGGCGGGCGCTGAGGTCGGGAATTCGAATGCGGCCCGGATTGACACCAGCCCCCCTGTCCCTGCCCATCTCGGCAGCCGCCGCCAGATCCGCAAGCGGGTTGGCGATGGTTGATGCAAGAACAAGGCTCAGGCCGACAGACACCAGCAGGGCCACCACGAACATCTGCAGAATGCGCTCCTGCTCCTGCCGGGCAAGCGCATCAATCTCACCGGCCGGACCGGCCATGGCAACGGCACCGACCGGGCTTCCGTCAAACAGAATGGGCGCAGCCGCCACGATTGCGGTTTCCCCTGCATCATCCTGAACCGCCTGCATTTGAACATTGCCCAGCAATGCCTGCGGGATGATTTCCTGTACGCGTTGTGCAAGCGTCGGTGGATCGGTTTCCTGCGGTTTCGTGAATACTGTCGTCAGACCCATCCAGACGGCATTGAGACCGTCACTGATAACTGTACTGCCGGTTGGCGCATCGGCCCCTGACTCCAACCCGAGAGGCATTTGCGCCGGCAGCGAAGCGCCTCGGGTCCAGCCGATCAGGGTGCCCTGGGCATCATAAATGAAGACCTCGCCGCCATCGGGCAGTGTAAGTCCGGACAACGTGTCCCTGACATCCAGATCAGCAGCGTCCCGGGGGCCGTCGGAATCCGCCTGACGCAGCTGGGTTTCGAACACGTTGCTGACCAGCTGGGCATCACCCACCAGATTGCGCGCCGTCTGCTGGACCCGCTCCTTGCGTGAATCGTCCAGATACAGCAACCCGGTCACAAGAATGACCAGGGCGATCAGGTTGAACGTGATGATCTTGCGCGCCAGAGGAGAGCCGCGCAGAGAAAACAGATTGCGTCGCGACCGCGTCGCCCTGAGTTCATGGGACTCGGGATCATGCGGGATGACCCAGTCATCCCCCAGAACGACATCTCCGTCGCGCAGCGCATTAGCTTGTTCGGTATCGCGCACGAGACCCGGCTACCCCTTATCAGAAGGCTATTCTTATTCTTCGTTGTATCTGTACCCGATGCCGTACAGGGTTTCGATGGCCGAAAACTCAGGATCTGCCGCGCGCATTTTCTTGCGCAGCCGCTTGATGTGGCTGTCGATGGTGCGGTCGTCGACATAAACCTGATCGTCATAGGCCACATCCATCAACTGATCGCGGCTTTTGACGAACCCCGGTCTCTGCGCCAGCGCCTGCAACAACAGGAACTCGGTCACTGTCAGCGAAACATCGGTGCCCTTCCAGCTTACGGCGTGGCGCAGCGGATCCATCCGAAGTTCACCCCGCTCCATGACCTTGGCATCACCCGAGGCGGCAGCGGACACATCGCCCTCGGTCGCTTCCTGCCGGCGCAGCAACGCGCGGATACGTTCAACCAGAAGACGCTGTGAAAAAGGCTTTTTGACATAGTCATCCGCGCCCATGCGAAGGCCCAGAACCTCGTCGATCTCGTCATCCTTGGATGTCAGGAAGATCACCGGCATCTGAGTTTTCTGGCGCAGCCTTTGCAACAGGTCCATGCCGTCCATGCGGGGCATCTTGATGTCCAGCACGGCCATGTCCGGCAATTTCTTGTTGAATGCATCCAGGGCAGCCTGCCCGTCATTATATGTTTCGACCTCAAAACCCTCGGCTTCGAGCGTCATGGATACCGACGTCAGAATGTTCCTGTCGTCATCCACCAGTGCAATCTTTGACATCGGGTTCATCCCTATTCCTGCTCACTCTTGCAATAATTGGCTTATTTGTAAGGCATTGTTGGCGTTTTTAGGACGCCGAATCAATCCGTAACTGCGAATCGTGCCTTTCTTGGGGCAAGCTTGCGGCAAATTTGCCTTGCTGCCCGCAAATTGCCGCCCAGATTTTTGGCGGAAAATTCTTGGTGGCGCTAAACTTGTACTTGGTTGCGCTAACTGCGCCAAACCGTCCTGTTCATGCCCTAAATGACCGTGATAAGACCCGCCCATCCGCCGGTTTTTCCCGGCATACTGCCCCAAGAGCGCATAAGGCCAAACAGCCTTCGCGCCGCCACAGGAGAAGACACACATGACATCTGGACGGGTTAACCCGCAATTCCGCCTCGAGGATCAGGGCATCGAGGGTCTGGGCAATGTCTATTACAACTTCATGGAACCTGCGCTGATCGAAGAGGCGCTGAAGCGCGGCGAGGGCACGCTGGGCAATGGCGGCGCGTTTCTGGTTACGACTGGCAAATTCACAGGCCGGTCTCCGAAAGACAAGCATGTTGTCAAAACCGACAGCGTCGCCGACACCATCTGGTGGGAAAACAACGCCGCAATGACCGCCCAGGGCTTTGACGCGCTATATGAAGATATGCTGGCCCATATGAAGGGTCGCGACTATTTCGTGCAGGACCTGGTCGGTGGGGCCGATCCGGCCTATTCGATCAACGTGCGCATGGTCACCGAATTGGCCTGGCACAACCTTTTTATCCGCCACCTGCTGCGACGGCCGGACCGCGCTGACCTGGACGAGTTCACCGCGGATTTCACCGTCATCAACTGCCCCAGTTTCAGCGCGGACCCGAAAAAGCACGGCTGCCGCAGCGAGACCGTGATTGCGCTGAACTTCGACCGCAAGCTGATCCTGATCGGCGGCACAGAATATGCAGGTGAGAACAAAAAGTCTGTCTTTACCCTGCTGAACTACATGCTGCCCGAAAAGGGCGTGATGCCGATGCACTGCTCGGCCAACCATGCTGTGGGCAACCCGGTTGATACCGCCGTGTTCTTCGGCCTGTCCGGCACCGGCAAAACCACCTTGTCCGCCGACCCGTCCCGCGTGCTGATCGGCGATGACGAGCACGGCTGGTCCGACCGCGGCACTTTCAACTTCGAAGGTGGCTGCTATGCCAAGACCATCAACCTGAATGCCGAGGCAGAACCCGAGATTTACGCCACCACCACGAAATTCGGCACGGTGATCGAGAACATGGTCTTCGATCCCGAGACCAAAAAACTGGATTTCGACGACGATTCCCTGACAGCGAACATGCGTTGCGCCTATCCGCTGGAATATATCTCGAACGCATCGAAATCGGCGTTGGGCGGCCATCCAAAGAATATCATCATGCTGACCTGCGACGCATTTGGTGTTCTGCCCCCGATTGCGCGGCTGACACCGGCGCAGGCGATGTATCACTTCCTGTCAGGCTTCACGTCGAAAGTCGCCGGTACCGAGCGTGGCATTACCGAGCCTCAGCCCACATTCTCGACCTGCTTTGGCGCACCTTTCATGCCGCGCCGCCCCGAGGCCTACGGCAACCTGCTGCGGGACAAGATTGCCCAGCACGGCGCGACCTGCTGGCTGGTGAACACCGGCTGGACCGGAGGCGCTTACGGCGTTGGCAGCCGGATGCCCATCAAGGCAACCCGCGCGCTGCTGACTGCGGCGCTGGAAGGGTCGCTGGCGGATGCGGAGTTCCGCAAGGATGCCAGCTTTGGCTTTGACGTTCCGGTCTCGGTTCCCGGTGTGCCCGAAGTCCTGCTGGACCCGCGCCGCACATGGGACGATCAGGCAGCCTTCGACAAACAGGCTGAAAAACTGGTGCAGATGTTTGCCGAAAACTTTGAGCAATATCTGCCCTTTATCGACGAAGACATCAAAGCCGTCGCAATCGGATAAGGCAATTTCAGGGGCCACCGCGCCCCTGATTTCATCCGGACCCGGGTGAAAGGCGCAGCACTGCTCGCCATATAGATGTATTCACCCATATGTGTTGGCAATTGCATTGCCTGATGCGGTAAATTGCGCTACCCACGTTTTCATTTAGGTCAAAAAAGTGCCCGGCACGAAACGCACCGGGCCGCAACTGAAAGAACTTTTGGGCAGCTCTCAAGAACTCACTCACCTTGGAAATTGAGCAGCCTAATCAGGAAACCAGTTTAGTCCCAGAGGGATGAGTGTCAATATGAGACATGCCAAATACAGCACCACACTGCATGTTTCTCATCACCACGGGTGACTGAAACCTGACTAAGGGGAAAACGGAAAATCATGACGGAAATTTCGAAACTCACTGAATTGCGCAAACTCATGCAGAGCATGGAACGAACGCTGGGCCTCGAGAAGCTCTCTCCGGTTGAGCGCGATATCTACTATGCCGCCGAGGAACTGTCCAAATCCGACGAGGAAGTGCGCACTTTCGGTTTGATCGAACACACCCTTGTCAAAAGCGTTTCGCGCCCGACATTCTTCCGCGCGCTGAAATCGCTGGTCAAGAAAGGGTATCTGTCACAAAGCGGCAGCGCCAACCGGGGGCGGTATATCGTTCATGCACCCAGATGAAGCCGCCGCGTTTCGTGACGACGGCTGATTGTCGTGCGAAAATGGGCTACCGAAACCTTCTACGCCTCTTTGGCCTATGTGGTGGTATCGTTCCTCACGTTTGAGGTTTTGATGCCCCTTCAGAACGTGTTTTTTCCTGAATACCCCAGCCGGGCCAGCCTGTTGTTTCTGCCGCATGGCGTACGGGTTCTGGCCGCCTGGCTGTTGGGATGGCGCGCCGTTTTTGCACTGCTGCCGGGTGTTTTCATCGTCTTCGCTTATGTCGGCGGATGGGACGTGTTCCTGCCCAGCCGCCTGATGGCGATGGTCATCGCCGTCGCGACCGCACCTGCGGTGTTTTATCTGTGTAAGGGGCTTGGTTGGGACCTATTTCCCCGGCCCGGCAAACGGCCATGCTGGGCCTGTGTCATGGGTGTGGGGATTGTCACGTCGTTTCTGGTGTCGATCCTGACCAACATGGCCTTTGGCAGCGCCACGGCGGAATACATCGCCTTCTTGATTGGCGATATCTCTGGTTTGTTTTTCCTGATGCTGATCCTCTACTTCTCGTTCCGCTACGCGGACAGCCGGGCCTGATCCTTCAACCCGTCAGCCCCCGGCGAAGCAGATTCAGACCGCCGATCAGCAACACGATCAACGTCACCTTGCGGAACCGAGCCTGATCAATCCGTGCCTGGAGCTTCAGCCCTGCCCACAACCCAATGACCGCCGGTGCGATCAGAAAACCGGAAAATGCGGCCGTTTCCATGCGCAGGATGCCTGATCCCAGATGGGCAAAAACCAGCGCCACCGCACCCAGCCCGTAAACGACGCCCTGAACCCGCATCTGATCTGCCTTCGGCGTGTTGAGGGCCGTCAGGTACATCACGGTCGGCGGCCCCCAGATTCCTGACATACCGCCCACGAAACCGGCAACCGAACCCATCGCCGCCTCAATCCAGGCTGAAGGTTTCGACAATGTCAGCTTTGATCCCAAGACCTGAATCAGCGCAAAGAACGTCACCGGTGCGCCGATCATCAGCAACAACGTTCGCGGCGGAACCAGGCTGACCAGTTGGGCACCCGCCAACAAAAACAGCAGCCCCACGATCAGAAACACACGGAACCGTCGGATGGACGACACCGCTGCGGGGACACCTTCGCGCAACGCCTGAACTCCGTTTGTGACCAAAGTTGGCAGGATCAGCCCGGCCACGGCCCATTCGGGCGGCAGGAAGATGCTCAGCCCCGAAACCAGAACCATGGGCATGGCAAATCCGACCATTCCCTTGATGCAGCCGGCAAGAAAGGCAATCGAAACGGCCAGCGCCAGATCCTGTGTCGAGAGTATTGAAAGCCATGTCATGCCTCGTTGATACCACTCCCAGATTTCTCTGCACTGCAAAACTCATCGGGTAATTTTTGAACTTTTTACCTGCCAATTTCGTATTTTTGTTGCGCTGCACGTGCAGCATGATATGACCAGACGACCCAGAGAAGGACGTGATTCATGGCCCATGACGGACAGGATATGACCCAGATGACGACACCTGCGATTTTGCCCGATCTGCTGACCCTGACCCGAGCTGCCGTTCCGGCGGTCGAGGCGGTTTTTGAACGGGCGCGGGAATCCGTCCGCGATATGGTCAGCGCTGACGGTAAGATTTCGGGGGCACTGATCGAAGCCAACCAGACCGCCGCGCACGGCCTTGCATGGCTGGCTACCTATAATCAATCCCTGCAACAGATGCAGCGTTGGGCCGAAACGCTGGAGGCCGACGGCAAGTTCGGTGAAATCGAACAGCTGCTACACCAGATCGCCTTTGGCGAATACTTGCATCAGGTCGCGGGCGGCATTCCGATGAACCAAGGCGAGGTTGTGCGCCTGCAGGATCTGGGGCTGGGCTGGGACGCGTTGTCCGGGTTCCAGTGTTCCGAAGTTCAAACCCTGATGGCACAGGCCAATTCACAGGCCGCACGCAGCCGTCTGGTCGCGCTGATGCAGGATCAGTCCGGCGCCACCATGTTCGGCGCCTCGGGTCTGGACGAAGAGCTTGAAATGATCCGCGACCAGTTCCGCCGCTATGCGCAGGAAAAGGTCGAACCGAACGCGCATGACTGGCACCTCAAGGATGAACTGATCCCGATCGAGATCATTGAAGAACTGGCGGAAATGGGCGTCTTCGGCCTGACCATTCCCGAAGAATTCGGTGGGTTCGGCCTATCCAAAGCCTCGATGTGTGTGGTGTCCGAGGAACTGTCACGCGGCTATATCGGCGTTGGTTCTCTGGGAACCCGGTCCGAGATCGCGGCTGAACTGATCATTGCGGGCGGCACGGATGAGCAAAAAGCGCAATGGTTGCCCAAGATAGCCAGCGCCGAGATCCTGCCGACTGCCGTGTTCACCGAACCCAACACCGGCTCGGACCTTGGCAGCCTGCGCACCCGTGCGGTCAAGGACGAGAACGGTGATTTCAAGATCACCGGCAACAAAACCTGGATCACGCATGCGGCGCGCACCCATGTGATGACCCTGCTGGCGCGCACCAATCCCGACACCACCGATCACCGCGGATTGTCCATGTTCCTGGCGGAAAAGACGCCCGGTACGGATGAAAACCCCTTCCCCACCCCCGGCATGACCGGCGGTGAGATCGAGGTGCTGGGCTATCGCGGTATGAAAGAATACGAACTTGGTTTTGACGGGTTCAAAGTCAAAGGTGAGAACCTGTTGGGCGGCGAAGAAGGCAAAGGCTTTAAACAGCTGATGGAAACCTTCGAAAGCGCACGCATCCAAACCGCTGCGCGCGCCATTGGTGTCGCCCAAAGCGCGCTGGATATTGCAATGCAATACGCGCAGGACCGCAAACAGTTTGGCAAATCTCTGATCAACTTCCCGCGTGTGTCGGGCAAGCTGGCCATGATGGCGGTCGAGATCATGATCGCGCGGCAGCTGACCTACTTCAGCGCCTGGGAAAAAGACCATGGCCAGCGCTGCGATCTTGAGGCCGGAATGGCCAAGCTGCTGGGCGCGCGTGTCGCATGGGCGGCGGCGGATAACGGGCTGCAAATTCATGGCGGCAACGGCTTTGCGCTGGAATACAAGATCAGCCGCGTGCTGTGCGATGCGCGCATTCTGAACATTTTCGAAGGAGCTGCCGAAATTCAAGCTCAGGTTATCGCGCGACGTCTGCTCGGCTGACCGGTTTTCGGCATCTCTGTTTCCCCAACTGGACCCGGTCTTGCGCCGGGTCTTTTCTTGTTTTGTCGGATTTGCACGCGCCTGGACCTTCCGGCCGTTCGTATTTCACATGCGCAAACCCTGGCGAACCCGGGTGCCTACCAGGATGTGCCTCTGAATCGGGGCATGAAAATTTCCCCCTCTGATTCCGCGCGAAACTGGGGTAGAGCATCCCGTGGAACAGACGGAACCACACGGGCAGTTGGTAAACAAAGAATGACCAGAATATTTTTTGCACTTTGGGTGACTCTGAACGTGATCGCCCTGAGCGGCTGCGCGACCACGCAGCCGACAGCAGGCCAAAGCGACATCGATGCGCTGGCGAAAGCGATCGGAGGCCTCGGCCCCGATGTTGACCCGGCCGAAGCGCAAAAGGCCGCCACAATCGCTTACACCTATTCGCAGCGTCTGGCGCGGGAATGGCAGGTCGAGGATCCGGCCATCATCCACAACGCCAAGGTCATCAACGGTTTTCGCGAATATGGGTTGTGCAATGACTGGGCCGAGGCCATGACGAAGCGGCTGCGGCAGGAAGATTTCCGCACGCTGGACCTGAACTGGGCCACATCTCCGCCCACGGCGTTCCGGATCATCCACCATTCGGCATCGATCAGCGCCACGGGGGCGTCGTTGTATGACGGCATTATCCTGGACCCGTGGCGCAACAGCGGCGCCTTGCACTGGGCACCCGTGCGTGAGGATACCAAGTATAACTGGCGGCCCCGAAGCGAGGTGCGCGCTGAATTGCTGAGCGGCGAGATACCTTATTGATCCGGACCGCGCAGGTTTCGCCACCGTCCGCAAAAGGATAAGACACCGTCATGACACGCCTGATCCTGACTCTGCCCCTGCTGGCGTTGCTGCAATGCGACAAGGACGAATCCGTGGCCGCCTATGGCGCGGCGGACCGCACATGGACCTTGCAGGAAATCGACGGGCAGTCATTTGAAGCCAGCGCCCTGCTGCGGTTCCCCGAAGAGGGCAGGATCGAAGGCAACGCACCTTGCAACAGCTACAGCGGCACCTTGAACGCGCCTTATCCGTGGTTCGAGGTCACCGACCTGAACGCAACCCGCGCGGCCTGTGCGGGGCTTGAGGCCGAAGGGTTCTATTTCGCGGCCCTGCTGGCGATGACCCAATCCGAGGTGTCGGGCGACGTGCTGATCCTGCGCAATGAGGACGGGCACGAGATGGTGTTCAAAGCCGTCGAGTGAGCTGATCCAGAAACCGTGCCCGGGCCGCTGGCAAGGGGTGGTGGCCCAGTACAGGCGCCACCCGGTGTTCCAGAAAATAGCCCGTTGTTTTCAGCCCTTCGACGATCTCGGCATCCGGTGCCTGACCTTCGCCGCGCAGGCAGGGGGGCAGCGGCAACAACCGGTCGGCCCATTCTCCGGCGCCGGCGGCACTGACGGCCCGGCCCGATTTCGGCGAGACATAGATCAACCCTTCGGTTGCGCCGGTTGCCGCACAGGCCGACAGGTCGAGGCCAAAACCCAGCTCTTCCAGCAGGGCCAGTTCCCAGCGCAGATAGGCCAGTGGCCAGATGTCATCCTGCCCCAGCAGGTCCATCAGTTGTTCGGTCTGCTTGTAGATGCCCGGATGCGGTTCCCGCTCGGGCAGGCAGAAGGACAGCAGCGACAACACCGTGTTCAGCCCGGCCAGCGCCAGACGTCCTGAAAAGGCCGCCGCCGCGCGCGATCGCAGGGGTTCGACCTGAAAGGTTCCGATATGTTCTTCAAGCCGCGCCCGCCACACCACATCCAGCTGCGCACCGGGCTGCAGGATCGGCGCAATCTTGCGGCTGGCCCCGCCACGTACGACACCGGCATGCCGTCCATGGGTCTGGGTAAAGACCTCAATTATCGCCGCCGTTTCGCCGTGGCGGCGAGAGGTCAGAAGTATGCCGTGATCGCGCCAGTCCACATGGGCTCCGTACCGTTTGCTGTGCCCATTTGGCCTGTGGCGGGTCAGGACCGCAACCAAGAAAGCTTGACGCGCAGGCGATATCACTCTCTAATTAACATTAGAGTTAAATAAGGATGAGATCCGATGCGCGGAATTACAATCACATATCGCTACGATGGCGACGAGACTGAATGGCTGGAAGCCGTAAACACGTTCATCGCGGCGATCGACGCCGACCCCGAGGCTGTGGGGAAGTTCACCTATCAGGTCGCGGTGGCCGATGATGGTGTGTCCCGGTTTCACTGGGGACGCTGGGACAGTGCCGAGACATTGGCCCATGTGCAGTCGCAGCCATATTTTCAGGCGTTTGCGCCCAAGGTGAAAATGTTTGCCGGTGATACGCTCAGCGCCACCGGGCACGATATCACGCAGAAAAGCGGCGGGTGGTAAGGCCAGAGTGGTTCCACAGAATGCGAGGTCAGAACGTCACGCCCGCGTGGATCAGGATGCCGATGACCATGAGCAGATTCAGCACCATCGAGATTCCGTTGCCCACGTAAATCGGCAGTTTGCCTACCACCAGCCCGTAGGCGAACCACAGAAACGACAGACCGGCATAGAGCGACCACGAAAGCAGTGATTGACCGGTGGCGTGCTGGGAGTGAGTAAAGTAGAGCTTGATCAATTGCGGAAGGGTAGCGAATGGGCCAAAGACCCCGACGAAAACCATGAAGCCCTCGAACCGCTGCATCCAGTGGCCAAGCTCGGATTTTTCCAGTTTCTCAGCGAGTGTTTCAGCCACGCGAACACCTCATCGTCTTGTGTTGTTCCACGGATAGGCCAGTCCGTTCTGGCCAGGAGCAGGTTCAAAATAGACGCTTTGATCCGTGCGTCAAAGACCCTTCGAAGCAGGGATCATTCCAACCCCTCTTCCCCCAACAGATGCCGGCCCTGCCGGTCCTCGACCTCGATCACCCAGAGATCGGGGTCAAAGCTGCGTTGGCGCTGGATGGCGGCGTCCACGTCCGGCTCGGGGCCGCCGGACAGTTCGACCCATTTGCGTTCGCCGCTCATCAGATCAAAGCTGCGCTGGAAGGCCGTGGCCTGCCCGTCAAGCGTGTTCAGCTTGATCAGCACCGCGCCTGCCGTGTCGTCGCCATGGGCCACGACGAAGGCAGGAATTTCCTGAAAGCGAAGCCGCGCCAGATAGGCATGGACCCAGAATTCCGCCGTCAGTCGGGTCATGCGTTGCCGTCTTTGAAATCCAGACCCATTTCCGAATAGCGTTCGGATTCTTCCAGCCAGTTGGGCCGGACTTTCACCTGCAGGAACAGGTGGATCTTGCGGTCGAGGAACTCTTCCAACTCTGCCCGCGCGGCCTGGCTGACTGCCTTGATCGTCTCGCCCCGCTTGCCCAGCACGATGCCCTTGTGGCCATCGCGCATGACATAGATGACCTGATCGATTTTGGCGGAACCGTCCTTGCGTTCTTCCCAGTTCTCGGTCTCGACGGTCAGCTGGTACGGCAGTTCCTGATGCAGGCGCAGGGTCAGTTTCTCGCGCGTCATCTCGGCGGCGATCATGCGCAGGGGCAGATCGGCGATCTGATCCTCGGGGTAAAGCCACGGGCCTTCGGGCAATTCCGAGGCCAGCCATTTGCGCAGGTCATCGACGCCATGGCCCTTTTCCGCCGAAATCATGAAGGTTTCGGCAAACGGATAGCGTGCGTTCAGATCTTTTGTCAGGGTCAGAAGTTTCTCGGACGGCACCTTGTCGATCTTGTTGATGGCCAGCGCGACTGCGCGGCCCTGTCCGATCTCCTCGAGACCTTCGAGTATACGCTCGACCCCTTCGGTGATGCCGCGATGGGCCTCGACCATCAGCACGACGACATCGGCATCCGCCGCCCCGCCCCAAGCGGCGGCGACCATGGCGCGGTCCAGGCGGCGGCGGGGCTTGAACAGGCCCGGCGTGTCGACAAAGACCAGTTGCGCGTCGCCTTCCATCGCCACGCCGCGAATTCGGGTACGGGTGGTCTGCACCTTGTGTGTCACGATGGAAACCTTCGCCCCGACCATGCGGTTCAGCAGGGTGGATTTGCCTGCGTTGGGCTCTCCGATCAGGGCGATAAATCCGGCGCGTGTGGTCATGTTCAATGCGATCCTGTTTGCAACTGCGCATCCCTATAGCAGATTGGCCATGCGGGCCAGAGGGATTTGTCGCATTGCCGCCATGCGTCCGGGATGGCACGAATACCGTGCGCTCAGCCGAACCCAGCCAGGCGATCAAATCCGAAAATGAGGCACATATGAAACGCCGTGAGTTTCTTTTGGGCAGCGGGGCTACCGCAGGCGCATTGAGTCTGGGTGGATTGGGACTGGCAGCAGACGGGCAGGAACTGGTCATTCAACCGGCCAGCTTTGCGCTTAAGGATCAGGTGACCACGGGCATGGTCAGCCTGTCACCCGACGCACCGCCGCCGGTTCTGTATGGCACGCAGGGTGAGGTGATGCGCCTGCCGGTGCGCAACACTCTGCCAGATTACACCGCCATGCACTGGCACGGTATGCGGATTGCCAACCAGATGGACGGGGTGCCTTATCTGACCCAGATGCCGATCGGAACGGATGAGGTCTTTACCTATGAATTCACGCCACCGGATGCCGGAACCTATTGGTATCACCCGCATTGCATGACGATGGAGCAGATGGCCCATGGGCTGACCGGGGTGATGGTCATCGCCGAGGCCGAAGACACCGGCTTTGACAGTGAGCAGGTGATCAACCTGCGGGATTTCCGTCTGGGCGAGGATGGGCAGTTTCTGCCTGCCTTTACCGCGCGCGGGGCCGCGCGGGCGGGTACGTTCGGAAATATTCAGACGGCGAACTGGCTGACGGGGCCGGCCTATGATCATCCGGCGGGCAGCCTGGTGCGGCTGCGGGTTCTCAATTCGGATACGACCCGCATCTACAAGCTGCATCTGGCCGGGGCCGAGGCGCGGATTATCGCCTGGGACGGTCATCCGGTCGAAATCGCGCTGCCGATGCCCGGCGTGGAAGACCCCTTGCTTGTCGGTCCCGGCCAACGGGTCGATTTTGCCGTTGTGATGCCTGCCGGTGAGGGGCGGACCGTCGATCTGATGGCGAAACTGCCAGGAAGTGCACCGGTTGCCATGGCGCGACTGCGGTCTGTTGGAGCCACGCTTTCGCGGGACTTGCGGGACCTGCGCCCCCTGCCCATCAACCCGGTCGCCAGGCCGGATCTGGCGCGGGCCGAGGTGCACGAATTCGTCTTTGGCTGGACACCCGAGGGTGGCGCTCCCAATAACGGGTTCTGCGGTTCGCTGGGTTACAATTTCTGGTCGGTCAACAGGACTCCATGGCCCGGCGATGCGGCCCAGGGTGTCGGTCCGCTGGCCACATTGGAGATGGGCAAAACCTATGTGCTTCGGCTGCGCAACGAATCGCCTAATCTGCATCCGATCCACCTGCACGGGCTGGCCTTTGTGCCGCTGAAATCGAACCTGCGCCAACTTCCACCCCTGATGACCGACACGATGCTGTTGCTGAAGGACGAAGTGGCCGAGATCGCGCTGGTCGCGGACAATCCCGGCGACTGGGCGTTTCATTGCCATGTAATCGAGCATCAGAAAACCGGGCTGACCGCGTATATCCGGGTGGTCTAAGCGTCGGATCGGCCGCGCCAATCCGACCGGTAGGGGGCCAGCCCCCTCGCCCGGATGTCATCCGGGCTCACCCCCGGGATATTTTCGGCCAGATGAAGACGGATCCCTGTCGGGTTATTTCGCGAGATTTTCCAGCAGCGCCTTGGCTGCCGCCTGTTCCGCCTGCCGCTTTGACCCGGCGGTGGCCTGCGCTTCGGTTCCGTCCTGCAGACGGGCGGCAATGGTGAAGACCGGGGCGTGATCCGGACCGCTGCGCTTGACTTCGACGTAAGCGGGCGGCTTTTGACCGCGGGCCTGCGCCCATTCCTGCAGCGCGGTTTTCGCGTCGCGGGCGTCCGCCTCGACCTTGTGAATACGATCGCCCCAGAGCGCGAGGATGACATCGCGGGCCGCCTCAAACCCCGCATCGCGGTAGACGGCGGCGATCACCGCCTCCATCGCGTCACCCAGCAAGGCCTGTTTGCGGCGCCCGCCGGACAGCATCTCGGACCGGCCCAGTTTCAGGACCGCGCCCAGATCGATTTGGCGGGCCACGTCGGCGCAGGCCTCTTTGCGAACAAGTGCGTTGAATCGCGGGGCCAGTTGGCCTTCGGAGGCATTCTTGTCCGCCTCAAGCAAGGCGGTGGCCATCACCAGGCCCAGGACCCGGTCGCCCAGAAACTCGAGCCGTTGATTGTCGGGCCGTGTCGTCGAGGACACCGATCCGTGGGTCAGCGCGCGCAGCAGCAGTTCGGGGCTTTTGAACTCGTACCCCAAACGCTGCTGGAAGGCTCTTATTTCGGCTGATAGCTTCAATTGACAGCCTTGAAGAAGCGGTCGCCCCGCCAGGTCCAGAAGAACAGCATCGAACGGCCCGCGGACGAGAACATGATCCGGTCGGCGCGGCCGATCAGGTTTTCATAAGGAACATAGCCGACACCGCCTGCGGACTGTGGCACGCGGCTGTCGCTGGAATTGTCGCGGTTGTCGCCCATGAAGAAATATTGGCCTTCGGGCACGGTGTAGATGCCGGTGTTGTCGGACCCCTGATTGCGGATGTTCAGCACCTCGTAGGAAGCACCGTTCGGCAGGGTTTCGATCAGGCGGCTTTTTTCGCAGGCACCACCAATGCCGACAGGGCCGTTTTCGCAGCGCGGGCGCAGACCCTGCGGGCCTTGCGGTTCGGCGATTTCGGTGAACACGCCGTCGGGGGTTTGCTGCACGGGAGTGCCGTTCAGAATGATTACCCCGTCTCGGACCTGAATGCGGTCGCCGGGCAGGCCGATCAACCGTTTGATGAAGTCGCGACCGGTGACCGGATGGCGGAAGACGATGACATCGCCGCGATCGGGCTCGCCGCCCCAGATGCGCGTATTGTCATCCCCCTGCATCCAGCCGCAGATATCCTCGGCATCGATGTTCAGACCGACGCTGGGAATGATCACGCTGGGGCAGGACGCGTAGGAGTAGCCGTAGGCCATCTTGTTCACGAACAGGAAGTCGCCGATCAGCAAGGTGGGCTTCATCGAGCCGGACGGGATCCAGAAGGGCTGAAAGAACAGGGTACGGAAAATGCCCGCGATCAGCAGGGCATAGACGATGGTTTTGATCGTCTCCCAGACGGCGTTACCTGATTTGGCTTCCTCGGCCATACTGCTCTCCGGTCCTTGGCTTATTGGGTTGCTACATGCGGGTCGGCCGGGGGCAAGTCAAGGCTGCGCGAGGCGATCTTGAACGGGGCGCGCCTCGATCACAACAAAGGCCTGCGCCCAAGGGTGGTCGTCCGTCAGGGTGACGTGGATGATGGCCTCATAACCTTCGGGCGTTATTTCCTTCAGCCGTTCAGCGGCCCAGCCGGTGACGTGCATAACGGGCTGGCCGGTGCGCAGATTGGTCACGGCCATGTCCTTCCACGCAATGCCCATGCGCAGACCAGTGCCCAGCGCCTTGGAACACGCCTCTTTCGCGGCCCAGCGTTTGGCGTAGGTTCCGGCGGTGTCGTGGCGGCGCTCGGCCTTGCGCTGTTCGGTGTCGGTGAAAACACGGTTGCGGAACCGGTCGCCGAACCGGTCGAGCGTGCCCTGAATGCGGTCGATATTTGCGAGGTCTGTGCCGATGCCCAGGATCAAACGTTACATTCCCTTTTGAGCGTTCTTTTCCAGTGCTTTAAGTTCTCTTTTTGCCGCCATGGAAAAGAAAATTCGGACCGAAATGAAGACAATAACGATATAGAAAAGCATCACGCCAATGAATACCCCACTACTGCCGCTGGAGAGTACAGAGGTAAAAACGTAGTAAAAGGTTGGCCCGACTAAGATCAGACCGAGAGTAGATGTCACAACGGCTTCTACACAAATGAAAACCAGAGTCGCCAGCACCGCAAATCGCCATGCCTGGCTAGCTGCCAACAATCGCCCGTTCTCGCGGACATACTTTTGCCCCGAGGCCACCGCCGCTCCGAATACCGGTGCGATCGAAACTGCAAATGACGAAATCTCAAAGTTAAAAATCGCTAAAGATAGCAAATCAATGAATACCATAGCTACGCGTATTGCAATCAACCATAGAGCAAAATTCTGGAGACTCGGTTTTTTCATTTTTCTATTTTCTATTTTCTATTTTCTATTTTCCAAGAGGTTACGCGTCAAACGAGAGGCGTTTCAAACGAGAAGCGTTAGAGTGAAATTTTCTCGCATCACGACACCCGCACCGTCAGTATCTTGTAACTCGCCACGCCAAAGAAACCGGCAAAGGCGAAATCGAACCAGCGGCGGGCGCGGCGGTAGGAGCGAACCATGCGCTCGGACGAGAACAGGAAAGCGTAGCCGATGAAGATCAGCAGTGAGCCTGCGTAGAGCATTGCAAAATAACCCAGCAGCATCGCAAGGCTGGCATCGTTCGGGGCGACGATGGCGTAGATCGAGCCCCAGCTGAGGATCGCCTTGGGGTTGGTCAGGTGGATGGCGGCACCTTTGACGAAGATCGTGCGGAGCGAGCCAGTGACCGGGTTGCCCAGCGCGACCTCATCCGCGGACAAGGCGCAGCGCAGGGCCTTGAGGGCCAGCCAGCCCAGATAAGCCACGCCGATATAACGGATCACCTCGAACACCCAGACATTGGCCAGCATGATCGCCGACAGCCCGAACGCCGCCGCGACGCCCCATGCAGCGGAACCGGCGCAGATTCCCAGTGCAAACACCAGGCCCGCGCGACGGCCTTCGTTCATGGCGGTGCCCGCGATGCCCATCGTCGCCGGACCCGGAGAGCCCCCGGCCATCAGCCAGGCAAACCAGATCGCGACAAAGGCGGGCGTGATCATGCGCGCGCCTCATCCATCAGGCGGCGCATCTCGGCAATCGCTGGTGTTAGGCCCCGGAAAATCGCCTCGCCGATCAGGAAATGGCCGATATTGAGTTCGCGCACCTCGGGGAAAGCGGCAACGGGTTTGACCGATTCATAGGTCAGGCCATGGCCCGCGTGAACTTCGAGCCCCAGCGAATGGGCGTATGTGGACATCTCGCGCAGCGCTTCCAGCTCGCGCGCGGCGTCTTCCATGCGGCCTTCGGCGTGGAAATCGCAATAGGCGCCGGTATGCAGTTCGATCACCTCGGCACCGATACGGTGGGCGGCGTCGATCTGGCGCTTGTCGGCGGCGATGAAGATCGACACGCGGCAGCCGACATCGCGCAGGGGGGCGATGAAATGGGCCAGCTTGTTTTCCTCGCGCGCGACTTCGAGCCCGCCTTCGGTGGTGCGTTCCTCACGCTTTTCCGGAACGATGCACACTGCGTGCGGTTTGTGGCGCAGGGCAATTTTTTGCATCTCGTCGGTCGCGGCCATTTCGAAATTCAGGGGCACGGTCAGAACCTCCATCAGCCCGTCGATATCGGCGTCCGAGATATGGCGGCGATCTTCGCGCAAATGCGCGGTGATGCCGTCCGCGCCCGCCTCTTCCGCGAACCTTGCGGCGCGTAGAGGGTCGGGATAGTCCCCGCCACGGGCGTTGCGCACGGTGGCCACGTGGTCGATATTCACGCCCAGACGCAGATAGTTGTCAGACATCACGCGATTCCTTTTTCTGGTTTTGGCCCGAGCCTAGAGGCTTTGTTTCGGGAACGGCAGTCTTTGCACCGGCCAGCCGTTTGATTTCTTCAAACTTCGCCTTGATCTTCGCCCGGCGGCGCTGCTGGTATTTGCGGATCAGCGGCAGGCTGAGATACCCGCAGATTATCCCGGCCAGAAGGCCCGGGAGGACGCCGCCGATCATGTAGGGATAAAATACCTCGCTATAGAAGATACTCAGTCCGTCCCAGTCTGCGACCCGGTCCGTGAACATCGCGAAGAAATTGTCCTTCAGATCGCCCATGGCATCGGCGAACTTGCCCATCAGACCCCGGGTTTCGCTTTTTTCGAACTCGGTTCCCAGCAGGAAATGCCCGGTTTGCAGGCAGATCACACCGATGGGGACATAAGTAAGAGGATTGCCAAAAAACGTGCCGCTGAGGGAGGCCAGGATATTGCCGTTGATCAGCCGCGCGCCGACCGCCGCGACCAGAAAGTGCAGACCATAGAAAGGGGTGAACGCGGCAAAGACCCCTGCCCCGATACCGCGCGCAATGCGTTCGGGCGTGTCAGGCAGGCGACGGACGCGGTGTTTGACATAGTGAAAGGCACGGGTCCAGCCCCCACGGGGATAGACAAATTCCGAAGCGATCCGGGCAGGCGAGCGTCGGTCTCGGCGCTTGAAAACCACTCGTGATCACCCTCTCTCAACCAGCCGCCACTGCGGTTTTAGTCCGATCCCTGAAACGCTCCACCGCGGCAACGTCGCTTTCCGCTTCGAGCATCAGCATCAGCGAATGCAACTGCTCCAGATCACGCAGTTCGACATTGATCAGCAGGCGGTAAAAATCCGGTTTTCGGTCGACAAATTCCAGGTTCGAGATATTGGCCTTTTTCTCGCCGATCAATGTGCAGATTCGCCCCAGCACACCGGCATCATTGCCGATGGTCAGATCAAGTGTCGCGCCATAAACCGCCTGATGGGTGCCGTGATGCCAGTGCAGATCAACCCAACGCTCGGGCTCATCCTCGAATTCGGACAGGCGGTCGCAGTCGATGGCATGGACCACCACGCCCTTGCCGCGATAGGTGATGCCAACGATGCGTTCACCCGGCAGCGGCTGGCAACAGGGCGCGCGGTCGAATTTCTGCCCCGCCTCAAGCCCGATGACCGCGCGGCGCAGCGGGATGGCATCGCCGTCGTCCTGGGTCAGTTCGGGATAGACGGCGCTGACCACCTCGTGCGCGGTCAGTTCGGCGCTGCCGAGACGGGCCAGCAATTCATGACGATCCTTCAGGCGCAGGTGCTTGGCGGCGGTGTCCAGCGCCTTGTCGGTGGCCTTGCGGCCCACATGTTCGAACCCGGCGCGGGCCAGTTCCTTGCCCAGTTTGATGAACCGCTCGCGGTCAACCTCGCGCAGGGCGCGCCGTATCGAAGTGCGCGCCTTGCCGGTGACGGCAATCTCCAGCCATGTGACCTGCGGCGTCTGGCCATCGGCGGTGATGATGTCCACCGACTGTCCGTTCTTGAGCCGGGTCCACAGCGGCACCCGGATACCATCGACCTTTGCCCCCACGCAGGCATGCCCGATGCGGGTATGAATGGCATAGGCAAAGTCGATCGGTGTCGCCCCGCGCGGCAGTTTCACCACGTCACCCTTGGGGGTGAAGCAGAACACCTGGTCGGAATACATCTCCAACTTGACCGCTTCGAGGAAGTCTTCGTGATCATCCTCGTTGTCGAACTGTTCGGTCAGATTGGCAATCCATTTGGCCGGGTCGACGGCAAACGGGTTTTCCGAGCGCACGCCATCGCGATAGGACCAGTGCGCGGCGACACCGGTTTCGGCAACGTCATGCATCTGGCGGGTGCGAATCTGAACTTCGACCCGTTTGCCGTCACGCCCCGAAACCGTGGTGTGGATCGAGCGGTAGCCGTTCGATTTCGGCTGGCTGATATAATCCTTGAACCGACCGGGCACCGCGCGCCAGCGCTGGTGAATGGCCCCGAGGGTGCGATAGCAATCTTCCTCGCTGGGCGTGATGATGCGGAATCCGTAGATGTCCGAGAGGCGCGAGAAGCCCTGATCCTTTTCCTGCATCTTGCGCCAGATCGAATAGGGTTTCTTGGCGCGGCCAAAGACCTCGGCCTCGATGCCCGCCTTTTCCAGCTCATGCCGCATGTCGCCGGTGATGCGGTGGATCACGTCGCCGGTTTCGCGTTGCAGGGTGATGAAGCGGCGAATGATCGACTGGCGGCCTTCGGGGTTCAGGACGCGGAAGGCGAGGTCTTCGAGTTCCTCGCGCATCCACTGCATCCCCATGCGGCCTGCGAGCGGCGCATAGATATCCATCGTCTCGCGCGCTTTTTGCACCTGCTTTTCCGGGCGCATCGCCTTGATGGTGCGCATGTTGTGCAGTCGGTCAGCCAGCTTGACCAGAATGACCCGCAGGTCCTTGGACATGGCCATGAAAAGCTTGCGGAAGTTTTCCGCCTGCTTGGTTTCGCGGCTGGAGAGTTGCAGGTTGGTCAGCTTGGTGACGCCGTCGACCAGTTTGGCGACCTCATCGCCGAACAGTTCCGAGACCTTGCCATAGCTGGCTTTGGTGTCTTCGATCGTGTCGTGCAGCAGCGCCGTGATGATCGTTGCATCATCCAGACGCTGTTCGGTCAGGATGGCGGCAACGGCAACCGGATGGGAAAAATAGGGCTCGCCGGAATGGCGGAACTGCCCTTCGTGCATCTGCATCCCGAACTCATAGGCGCGGGCGATGCGATCAGCATTTGTCTTTGGGTTGTAGTTGCGGACCAGCGCAATCAGGTCGTCAGCAGAAATCATCCGGTCCGCACCCTCATTCTTTGGGCTTACCCCTGACCCTGTGCCTCCATCAGAGCGCGCAGGAGCTTTTCTTCCGACATGTCGTCATCGGCAGGCTTGTCCGATTCCGCACCCATCAGCAGCGCCATCTGATCTTCTTCCGGCTCATCAACCTCGATCTGGGTCTGGTTGGCTTCGATCAGACGCTCGCGCAGGTCATCCGCGCTTTGGGTTTCGTCCGCAATCTCGCGCAGCGACACGACGGGGTTCTTGTCGTTGTCACGGTCCACGGTGATCGACGCACCGGCAGAAATCTCGCGCGCACGATGGGCGGCGAGCATCACCAGTTCGAACCGGTTCGGTACCTTGTCTACGCAGTCTTCAACCGTCACGCGGGCCATTGAGCGCTCTCCGTTACTGAATCCATGTCAGGAAGGGGATTATCTAAGCGCGAATCCCGGCATTGACAAGCGGGAAATACCGAAAATGCGCGGATCACAGCGGCGTAACCTGCGCAACATCTTCAGGCGGCAGAGCTGCGACCATCTCGGTCACCGTCCGGTCCAGTACGGGATGCTGCCAGTCGGGTACCACGTCCGCCATCGGAACCAGCACGAAAGCCCGGTCCTGAAGGCGTGGGTGCGGCAGAATCAATTGGTCGGGGGCCTGACGGGCCTGGTCCTGCGTCGGCAGGGTGCGCCAGCGGTCATGTTCCGCCCGGTCCGGATGCACCAGGTCGCCGTAACAGACCAGATCCAGATCCAGCGTCCGCATCCCCCAGCGCTGCGCGCGTTCGCGCCCGAACTCATGCTCGACCTCGTGTAGGATCTGAAGCAGGTCTTCCGGTGCCAGATCCGTTTCGATCAAAGCCGCGGCATTGACGTAATCCGGACCCGCACCGGCGGGAAAACAGGGGGTCGCAAAAAAGCGGCTGACAGAGCGAATCACCACACCCCGGTGCGCCAGCGCATCCAGAGATTGACGTAGGGTCATTTCCGGCGCGGCTCCTCTCAGACTGAGATTGGCGCCCAGCGCTACAACCGCGATTAACGAAGAATTAACCATTACACCCCCTATATTCGGCGAATTGCATACTTGCGATACACATTAAAAGCACTAAATTATGGGGTATCGGGGTGCCCATAATTTTTCTCACTCGCTCACTCACGTAACAAGCGGCGCTCTGGATTATACCGGAAGGACCTATTTATGTTTTACAAGGACGAACGGCTGGCGCTGTTCATCGACGGCTCGAATCTTTATGCGGCCGCGAAAGCACTCGGCTTTGATATCGACTACAAGTTGCTGCGTCAGGAATTCATGCGCAGAGGCAAACTGCTTAGAGCTTTTTATTACACGGCGCTACTGGAAAACGACGAATACTCACCCATCCGCCCGCTGGTCGACTGGCTGCACTATAACGGCTTCACCATGGTGACAAAGCCGGCCAAGGAATACACCGACAGCATGGGGCGTCGGAAAGTCAAAGGGAACATGGATATCGAGCTTACTGTCGATGCCATGGAACTGGCACCGCGCGTGGATCATATCGTGCTGTTCTCGGGCGATGGGGATTTCCGCCCGCTGATTGCCAGCCTGCAACGCCAAGGCGTGCGCGTTTCGGTCGTCTCGACCATCCGTAGCCAGCCGCCGATGATCTCGGACGAGCTGCGCCGCCAGGCCGACAACTTTATCGAACTCGAGGACCTGCGCGACGTGATCGGCCGCCCTCCGCGCGAGATGCCCGCTGAGACGCGCAGTGTCGCGGTCGCTGGCGGGCACTGACCCGGCCAACGTTTTCTTGATGGGGAAAAAATATGCGCGGTCAGGATCTGGATCCTGGCCGCGCTTTCTTTAACTAGGAACAGGTGCTGAAACACCATCTTGGTAACACCGATTCATGTCAGATCGATGACGCGGTTCTGTCTGGACCAAGGCCAGGAAAAGAAATACCTGTGCCGTAAGGAGACCGCCCAATGACCAAGCCGCCCCTGACACTCTACCTTGCTGCCCCGCGGGGCTTCTGCGCCGGTGTGGACCGTGCCATCAAGATCGTGGAAATGGCGCTGCAGAAATGGGGCGCGCCTGTCTATGTGCGCCACGAGATCGTGCACAACAAATTCGTGGTCGACGGGCTGCGCGACAAGGGCGCGGTCTTTGTCGAGGAGCTGGACGAATGCCCCGACGACCGACCGGTGATCTTCTCCGCCCATGGTGTGCCAAAATCGGTTCCCGCAACAGCCGCCCAACGCGAGATGATCTATGTCGACGCCACCTGCCCGCTGGTGTCCAAGGTCCATGTCGAGGCACAGCGCCACGCGGATGCCGGGCTGCAGATGATCATGATCGGCCACAAAGGCCATCCCGAGACTGTCGGCACCATGGGGCAACTGCCCGATGGCGAGGTGCTGCTGGTGGAAACCGTCGACGATGTGGCGCAGGTACAGGTGCGCGACCCGGGCAAGCTGGCCTTTGTCACGCAGACCACCCTGTCGGTGGATGACACGCGGGATATCGTAGCGGCCCTTGAGGCGCGGTTCCCCGCCATTGTCGGTCCGCACAAGGAAGACATCTGTTACGCCACCACCAACCGGCAGGAAGCGGTCAAGTCGGTAGCACCGAAATCCGATGCCCTGCTGGTGGTGGGCGCACCGAACTCGTCCAACTCGCGCCGTCTGGTCGAGGTCGCGTCCCGCGCGGGGTGCAATTACGCACAGCTGGTGCAGCGCGCGACCGAGATCGACTGGCGTGCGCTTGAGTGGATTTCCAGCACCGCTATCACCGCCGGAGCCTCGGCCCCCGAAGTGCTGGTCAACGAGGTGATCGACGCCTTCCGCGATCATTACGACGTGACCGTCGAACTGGTCGAGACCGCCGTGGAAAACGTGGAGTTCAAAGTGCCGCGCGTACTGAGGGAACCTGCGTGATGCCGGACCGGAAAACGATCGACGCCTATACCAGCCGGGTATCGGATTATCTGCAGATGCCGCTGCCTGCCGAACAGCTTGAGGCACGACAGGCTTTTGCCGACGCGGTCGGCGCAGGCGGATACGTGCTGGATCTGGGCTCGGGCCCCGGATCGGACAGTGCGTTTCTGATGCGGCAGGGCCTGAAGGTCAGGGCGCTGGATGCCACGCCAGCCTTTGTGGACCATGCCCGCGAGAACGGGGTGGATGCGCATCTGGGTACGTTCGAGGACGTCACCGAAGAGGCCGAATACGACGGCATCTATGCCAGCTTTTCCCTGCTGCACGCCCCACGCGCCGATTTCCCCCGACACCTGAGCGCGATCCACCGGGCGCTGAAACCCGGCGGCCAGTTGTTTCTGGGCATGAAACTGGGTACGGGCGAACATCGCGACGATCTGGATCGGTACTACACCTATTATTCACAACCCGAGATCGAAGCGGCGCTGGCCGATGCCGGTTTCACGCTGGATCGTTGCGTGACCGGGATGGGAAAAGGGCTGGCCGGGTCCTATGACGGGTTCGTTCTGGTTTTCGCCCATGCCTGATCTGTTTGCCTACACCGATGGTGCGTGTTCGGGAAATCCCGGCCCCGGCGGATGGGGTGTTCTTTTGCGCGCGGTGGATGGCGAACGCATTCTGAAAGAGCGTGAACTGAACGGCGGAGAGGCCGAAACCACCAACAACCGGATGGAATTGTTGGCCGCGATCAGTGCGCTGGAAACACTGGAGCGTTCGTCCGCGATTACCATCGTGACCGACAGCGCCTATGTCAAAAACGGCGTCACCGGCTGGATATTCGGCTGGAAGAAAAACGGCTGGAAGACCTCGAACAAGAAACCGGTCAAGAATGTCGATCTGTGGCAGCGGCTGGACGAAGCACAGTCGCACCATGACGTGACCTGGGAATGGGTCAAGGGCCATGCCGGACACCCCGAGAACGAGCGTGCCGATGAACTGGCCCGTGCCGGAATGGCCCCGTTCAAACCCAAGAAGGCGCAGGCCTGAGCCGCAGTGTCGCCCTGACCGGTGGACGGGCCATCTTCGCGCTGATACCTCATGGCCATCACAGTGCGAGTTTCCGGATGAAAACCAGGCCAGTCATTATTTGCACCTGCCTGAGCCTGCTGGCGTCATGCGGCACGTTTTACCAGCCTGTGCAGTTTGTCGCCCGGGATGATCAGATCATCGCAACCGGCACAATCGATGACACCACGCTTGCCGCCTTTGAAAAGGTCGTCGCGCGCAACCCAGACATCCGGACGCTGGTGTTGTTGAATATCGAAGGGTCGGCGGACGATGACGCCAATGTGGTGTTCAGCCGCGCAGTGCATGATGCAGGGTTCGACATCATCGTTCCGTCAAACGGGCTGATTGCGTCTGGCGGAACGGATCTGTTCCTGGCCGGCAAGCGGCGCATTTTGCAGCCGGGCGCCTGCGTCGGCGTTCACAGCTGGAGCGGGGCAGGCATCGTTGCGACCGAAATTCCAACCACCGACCCCGAACACGACCGCTATCTGGACTATTTCCGCGATATCGGCGCGCCCGAGGAGTTCTATTGGTTCACGCTGGCCGCAGCCCCGGCCGAGGGCATGCATTGGATGACCGCGGCCGAGACTGAACTGTTTGGCATGACAACCGACACCGCCCCGCGGCTTGGATCAGCCGAGGTTTGTGACAACCGCTAGCGGCGCAGCAGGCGCGCGCCGATTTCCTTGACAAACTTGGCCGCGACCATGGCCGTCATGCCATAAGGGTCGCGATGCGGGTTCAGTTCCACGATATCCGCACCGACCAGCTGGCCCTGAAACCGGTTAATCAGATCAATGACCTCGCGCGTGCTGAGTCCACCGGGTTCGTGATGCGAGACACCGGGCGCAAAGGCCGGGTCCAGCGCATCCAGATCCAGCGACAGGTAGACCGGACCTTCGAAAGAAATCTGCAGGTCGGATCGCCAGTTGCGCATGTCGATGACCTCGACCCCGAACTTTTCGGCCTGCTCTCGCTGATGGGTGTTCATAGTCCGGATGCCAACTTGCACCAGACGGTTGATCCGGCAGCTTTCCATCACGCGGGCAAAGGGGCATCCATGGCCAAGCGGGCCGATATCCTGTTCGTCATACAGATCGGGGTGTGAATCGATATGCAGGATGTTCAGCCCTTCGTACCGTTCGGAATGCGCCTTGATCAGTGGAAAGGCGACCGAATGATCGCCGCCCAGCGACAACAACCGCGCGCCTGTGGCGATGCGCTCGGCTGCCCCTGTTTCGATCCGGTCAATGGGTTCCTGGCCGCGCATCTCGAACACGTCCAGATCGCCCGTGTCCCTGAACCGGTCGGTCGCGCCCAGATCGGTGCCGTCTTCGGCGGTCAGATTGGCGGCACCGGAATGCAACGCCTCGCGGATGCGGCCCGGGGCAAAGGCCGGACCTTGCAGGAATGAGGAATGCAGGTCCAGCGGGACACCCATCAGGGCGACGTCACCCGGTTTCAGATCATGCGGCATTGGACTTCCTTACGTTGCGGATCGGCCGTGATCTGGCCCTTAACGCACCGAAAGGTCAAGACATCAGCGCCGCAGGTAATTCTGCCACAGCCAGATCACCAGAAGCGCGCCCAAAACAGCGCCGACGAAGCCGGAAAGCCAGCCCATCACAGTCACCAGCATCCGCAACACAAAGCCGCCAATCAGAGCGCCAACGATGCCAATCAGCATGGTGGTGGGAATATCGGCCTCGATCCGCATCAATCGCGTGGCGAGGAAACCTGCGGCGGCTCCGATCACGATCAAGGCGACAACCGGCATGTCATTTCCTCCAATGCGTCGGCACGATGATCAGGGCCCCGATGGAGGACAGCATTGCGTCCAGACCGGGCGGGCCAAAGCTGATGCCGAACATGATACGGACGAAATAGAACAGAAAAGCCCCGCCAACGCAGATGATGATCGAGGGCAGATATCCGTTATGCGTAAAGCCCGTCTTTTCAGCCAGATACCCCACAATTCCGGCGATCACGACGGTGCCCATCAGGATCATGAACATTCAGCTTACTCCGCAGACATCCGGGTGCCGGTTGGGATCGGCCAGCCCCGCAGAAAGGTTTCCCTATCCTGCGCGCCTTTGCCCGCCCTTTGCAAGCGCAGCAGTTCGACCGCCCCGTCACCGCAGGCCACGCGCAGGGTTGCATCCAGAACTTCGCCCGGTGCGCCCTGCCCTTCGGCCAGACGCGACCCCAGCAGCTTGATGCGCTCGCCGCTGATATCCGTCCATGCGCCGGGAAACGGTGACAGGCCGCGGATCTGGCGATCAACCTCGGCGGCGGGCCGTGCCCAGACGATGCGCGCCTCGGCCTTGTCGATCTTGGTGGCATAGGTCACGCCATCATCGGGCTGCGGCTCGGGTTTCAGATCAGGCAGTTTGGCAAGCGCTTTGACGATCAGCCCAGCGCCCATGCCGGACAGCCGGTCGTGCAATTGGGCTGTCGTCTCCTCGGGCCCGATATCAGTTGCCTGACGCAGCAGGACCGGGCCGGTATCCAGCCCGGCCTCCATCTGCATGATGCAGATACCGGTCTGCGCATCCCCCGACATGATCGCCCGGTGGATCGGAGCCGCGCCGCGCCAGCGCGGCAGCAGGCTGGCATGGATGTTCAGACACCCCCGCAAAGGCGCATCCAGAACGGGTTGCGGCAGGATCAGCCCATAGGCGACAACAACGGCCACATCTGCCTTCAGTGCCGCGAATTTGGCCTGTTCTTCGGTTGATTTCAGCGAAACGGGATGGCGGACAGTCAGGCCCAGCGCCTCGGCGCGGGCATGTACGGGGGTCGGACGGTCTTTTTTTCCACGTCCGGCCGGGCGCGGCGGCTGGCAATAGACGGCGGCGATCTCGTGCCCGGCCTCGACCAGCGCATCCAGCACCGGGACCGAGAAATCAGGGGTTCCCATGAAGATTATGCGCATCGTCGGCTCCGGAGGTGCTGGGGTGCCGGGCTGAAGCCCGGCCTACGTGAGTTTCTTGGCCTTGCGCAGCAGCATGTCGCGTTTGACCTTGCTGAGGCGGTCGAAATACATCCGTCCGTTCAGGTGGTCGATCTGATGCTGAACGCTTGTCGCCTCGATCCCGACAAAGTCGCGGCGGTCGACGACGCCCTGTTCATTGATGTATTTCACCGTCACCGCGCGCGGACGCTTCACCTTGGCCGACACACCGGGCAGGTTCGGGCTGGCCTCATCATGCTCGCGCAGCTCAATGGAACTGTGCAGGATTTCCGGGTTCGCCAGCCGGATCGCCCGGCCCCGCTCGGTCGAGCCGTCGACTACCGCCAGCCGCAGCATGACGCCGATCTGAGGCGCAGCGAGGCCAACGCCCGGCATCGCCTCCATCGTGTCGATCATGTCGTTCCAGATGGCGCGGATTTCGTCGGTAATCTCGGTGACGTCATCTGCCTTGGTGCGCAGGCGCTTGTCCGGCCAGGGCAGGCAGGTGCGGACGGTCATGTCCGGGCCCGTTCACGTTTGAGCTTCTGCATCTTGCGGGTGATCATCTGGCGTTTGAGCGGTTTGAGATAGTCGATGAACAACTTGCCGTTCAGGTGGTCGATCTCATGCTGAACGCAGGTTGCCCACAAACCGTCAAATGTTTCGGTGCGTGCATTGCCGTTCTCGTCCATCCAGGCCACGTCCACCACCTTGGGCCGGGTCACTTCGGCATACTGTTCAGGGATCGACAGGCAGCCTTCCTCATAGACATTGGTTTCTTCCGAGGCGGCGATGACTTCCGGGTTGAACATGATCAGCGGGCGCGGCGCTTCGCCCTCTTCCTTGACGCAATCCAGCACGATCAGCCGCTCGAGCACGCCGATCTGCGGCGCGGCAAGGCCAATGCCGGGCGCATCATACATCGTCTCCAGCATGTCGTCGGCCAGCGTGCGCAGCGCGTCCGTCAGGTCGGCCACAGGCGCGCAGACCTTTTTCAGGCGGGGGTCGGGATGGATCAGAATATCACGTTTCATGAGGCTGATTTAGGGCAACGCGCGCCCAGCCGCAACGCCCCCCTTGCGCTTGTGTCAATAGTGGCTAGCTTTCGGCGTGACAAATGGAGCAGACATGACTTTCAACGACCCGATCGACCGCCGCGAAACCAACTGTACCAAGTGGGACAAGATGGAACAATTGTACGGGGTTTCACCCCGGGACGGTTTGGCGATGTGGACGGCGGATTCCGATTATGCCACTGCGCCTTGCGTGATCGAAGCGGTGCGCGCGGCGGCCGATCAAGGTACTTTTGGGTATTCCTGGCAGCACCCGCAATACCTTGAGGCCATAGCCTGGTGGATGAAAACCCGGCACAACTGGCAAATCGACACTGACTGGGTGCTGTCCGCGCAAGGCCTGGGTAATGCCATTGCACTGTGTCTGGATGTCTGGAGCGAACCGGGTGATGGCGTGGTCATTTTCCCGCCGGTTTACCACGAGTTTGCCCATAAGGTGAACAAGACCGGGCGGCGCGTCGTGGAATGCCCGTTGGTGCGCGACGGTGATACTTACGCGCTGGATCTGGAAGATGCGCAGTCGCGGCTGGACGGGTCCGAGAAGTTGCTGCTGTGGTGTTCGCCGCAGAACCCGTCGGGCCGGGTCTGGACGCCGGATGAACTGCGGGCTGTAGCTGCCTTTGCCGAACGCAACGGACTGCTTCTGGTTTCAGACGAGGTTCACCACGATCTGGTCTATCCTGGAAACACCTTCGTGCCGATGGATGTCGCCGCCCCCGAGGCGCGGCCCCGGACGGTGACGCTGACGGCGGCGTCCAAGACGTTCAACATCGCGGGTCAACGCACCGGCAACCTGATCATCCCCGACGACAAGCTGCGCGCCACGATGCGGCACCGGCTTTACACGCTGGACTATGATCCATCCGCTCTGGGCGTTGCCATGGTTACCGCCGCCTATTCCCCTGCGGGGGCGGAATGGGTCGATGCGCAGATCGCGCATCTGATCGACAACCGGAAACTGTTCGATGCCGCCATCGCCGAAATTCCCGGACTGTGGTCGATGCCGTTGCAGGCGACCTATCTGGCCTGGGTCGATTTCTCGGGCACCGGGATGGATCACGCCGAATTTGTCCGCCGCCTGCGCGAGGATGCAAAGATCGCGACCTCATCGGGCCCCGGTTTCGGCACGGGCGGCGAGACGTTTGAGCGGTTCAATCTGGCGACCCAGAAATCACGGGTCGAAGACGCCTGCGCCCGGCTGAAACGGGCGTTTGGCGACTTGCAGTAACAGGTGCGCCGGGCCTTTTTGATCGAGAAATCTGCCCGGCGCCTGACCGCTACTCTGAAGGGCGCGGTGGTGATGCAGCCCGATATCGCGCTGGGGTTTGCAGCAGATGGCAATAAGGTACGGGGAGGCGACGGCAATACGCCCGAGGGTATTTTCGCCGTCAATCGCGACAATCCGCAAAGCGCGTTTCACCTGTCCATTGGGATTGATTATCCGCAACCGAAGGGCATCGCCCTGGCGCGGCAGCAGGGGTTGATCCCCGTGGCGATATTTTCATCCACTGGCAACCCATCGGCGTTGTCGGGCCGACCTTGCCCGACGATTGGACAGCAGACTGCATTGCAATTTCCAATATCGAGATAGCGCAGTTTTTGAGCCTTACGGAACACGGTAGGACGGTGGAAGTCCGCCCCTAGTCCTCATGCCCCAGAAGTGCGATCGGCGCATCGGGGGATCGGTAGAAATCCAGCGGAGCGCTGTCGGCGGCAACGGTGTTGCGCTTGAATTCATAGCGCATTTCGCCCGCTTCCTCTTCATCGGCGATGATCAGGCATTGGTACAGGTGGGTTGCTCCGTCATAGATGTCGACCAGCCCGCGCAAGCGCGGGGTCGTCGCGGCCTCGACCGAGAAACCGTCTTTCCACAATTTGAGGATCTTGAAGTAATTGTCGCCCATCTCCACCCGCAAACGGCTGGCTTTCTTCAATGTGGCGATTCGCGCAGCGTCCAACTCGGCGCGCATTTCCTTTGAAACATACGTACTCATACAAAAATTCCCCTTCGGTGCCCTTTATTGTGAGGGCATGGATGTAAAAATCCAGTGAACCGGGTCACATGGCGCGGCTTGCCAATGATCTGTTGCACGAAAATCCCAGCGCCGGATGTGCACGGGCGCAGACCGGTTGCGCGCTTGGTGACGTAGGAAGGTCCGGCGCGGCATCATATGTTTTGGGGAACTGCAAACGGAGGAGCCGATATGGGCCTGTTGATCGACGGCACGTGGCATGACACCTGGTATGACACCAAATCAACCGGCGGAGCTTTCAAACGCTCGGCCGCGCAGTTTCGCAACTGGCTGACCGCCGATGGCAGCCCCGGCCCGTCGGGCAAGGGCGGGTTTGCGGCGGAAAGCGGGCGCTATCACCTGTATGTCAGTTTTGCCTGCCCCTGGGCGCACCGCACGCTGATCTTTCGGGAACTGAAGGGTCTTCGCGATCATATCTCCGTGTCTGTGGTCAACCCGGACATGCTGGATCAGGGGTGGACATTCGAACCGGACGCGCAAGGTGCCACGGGCGACACGCTTTATGGTCTGACCCATGCGCATCAAATCTACACCAAAGCCGATCCTGCCTATTCGGGTCGTGTGACGGTGCCGATCCTTTGGGACAAGGCGCAGGAGACGATCGTGTCGAACGAAAGCTCGGAAATCATCCGGATGTTTAACAGCGCCTTCAACGGGATCACCGGCAATACCGATGACTATTGGCCCGAGGCGATGCGGGATGAGATCGAAGCGGTCAACGCCCGCATCTATTCCGACTTCAACAACGGTGTCTACAAATCAGGCTTTGCCACCACACAGGAAGCTTACGACGCGGCCGTGCATCCGTTGTTCGACACGCTGGACTGGCTGGAGGAGAGGCTGGCCCGGAACCGCTACCTAATGGGGGACCGCGTGACCGAGGCCGACTGGCGGCTGTTCACCACCCTGATCCGGTTCGATCCAGTCTATCATCTGCATTTCAAGTGCAACAAACGGCGGCTGATCGATTACCCGAACCTCTGGGCCTATACGCGCGAACTGTATCAGTGGCCGGGCGTCGCGCAGACGGTGAACATGAACCACATCGTGCGCCACTATCACTATAGCCACGACAGCATAAACCCGCATCGCATCATTCCCGTGAACCCGGTGCTGGATTATTCAGAACCGCACCGGCGCGATCAGCGACCCGCCGCGTAATGCTCGATCATCGCCGCCAGATCCTCTGGCGGCGTTTCGCTTTGCACATAAGCGCAGGCATTGGGACTGTGGGCAAAGATCGAACCGTCCGAGAAGAACGTTGTGTTGGTGACAAAGATCACCCGCGCCTCGGGGCGGCGATAGCTGGCAAAATCCGCGACCGCCAGCGCGCTGCCGGTTTCCAGAACCAAGTCAAGAACGATGACGTCAAAGGCCGTTCCGTAAAGCGCAAGGATCGCAGCCTCCTGACCGGCGACGAGCGTAACGATCGCGCCTTGTCTTTCCAGATGCCTTTTCCAGACCCGACCAAGGTCGGGGTTACTCTCAACAATCAGAACATTCATTTGCAACAACCTCGGCACTTGATAAGGTGAACGGTGCCGACCCCCGTAATTCGTGATCACGCGATTTCCTTAACAAAGTGTTAATGACGGCCTTGAGGGACCCCGATCACGCGGATTTGCTTGTCAAAATGGCAAAAATCCGCTTGAAGCGGGCTGAATCGGGCGTTTTGGGGCAGAATTCACATGATCGGCGGCGATAACAACCTGAACCCGCGCAGCACCCGGGATCACGGCGGCGGGCTGGACGGGGCCATCCGGTTCTATGGTGGCACGCGCAGCGACTGGATTGATCTGTCGACCGGGATCAACCCTCATCCCTACGATGTTTCCGGGCTGGTGCCATCTGACTGGACGGAATTGCCCGATCACGGCGCGTTCGAGCGTCTGACCCAGGCTGCGCGCCAGTTCTGGTCGGTTCCCGATGAGGCCGCGATTCTGCCCGCGCCCGGCGCGTCGGCCCTGATCGCGCGCATTCCCGCGCTTGCAGCGACGGGGCGGGTCCAGATCACGATGCCCACCTATAATGAACACTCGGCGGCGTTTGCCGCACAGGGCTGGACGGTCACCGGGGACGGCGCGGCCGAGGCTCGGGTGATTGTGCACCCCAACAACCCGGATGGCCGGATCTGGGCCGAACGCGACGCCGATTCTCCGCTGACTGTGATTGACGAGAGCTTTTGCGACGTCACACCCGGCGCCTCACTGATCCGTCTGTCGGACCGTCCCGGCACAATCGTTCTGAAAAGCTTTGGCAAGTTCTGGGGGCTGGCGGGGTTGCGGCTGGGCTTTGCCGTCGGTCCGAAGGACATGATCGCCCGACTGAACGATCTGACCGGGCCATGGGCGGTATCGGGTCCGGCCCTGCGTATCGGAACCCGGGCGCTGCAGGACACCGGCTGGGCCGAGGCCACCCGTGCAAGGTTGAGTGACGAAGCCGCACAGCTGGACAGGCTGGTCACGCACAAGGGCGCAAGGCTGGTCGGGGGAACGACCCTGTTCCGCCTCTACGAGGTGGACAATGCCGCCGCCTGGCAGGACCGTCTGGCCCAGGCCCATATCTGGAGCCGCATCTTTCCCTATTCCGAAACCTACCTGCGTCTTGGTCTGCCGCCCGCCAACGGCTGGGGCAGGCTTGAGGCCGCGCTGTGACTGGCGCGTTCGTGCTAATCTGCGCCATGTCCCTGGACGCTGCGCTGGGTGAACCGGATTGGCTGTGGTCGCGGTTGCGTCACCCTGCAGTGGTAATCGGCAATGCAATCGGCTGGCTGGACAAGCGCCTGAACCATGGGGCCAGACGACGGCTCAAGGGTGTCGGGGTTGTCGCCCTGCTGGTTGTTGCGTCGGTCCTGATTGGCTGGGCGCTCTCGCTTCTGGGATGGATGGCCGAGGTCGTGATCTGCGCCATCCTGCTGGCGCAGAAATCGCTTGTGTCGCATGTAAAGGACGTGGCGGACGGGTTGCGAGCATCCCTGCCCGAAGGGCGCGCGAAGGTCGCGATGATCGTGTCGCGTGATACGCGCGACATGAGCGAGGCGCAGGTTGCACGCTCGGCCATCGAAAGCGCCGCCGAGAACCTGAGCGACGGGGTGATCGCGCCGGCCTTCTGGTTTCTGGTCGCGGGGCTTCCGGGCCTGCTGATCTACAAGGCCGTGAACACCGCCGACAGCATGATCGGCTATCGCAACGACAAATATCGGGAATTCGGCTGGGCCGCGGCCCGGTTCGACGATCTGCTGAACCTGATCCCGGCCCGGCTGACCGGTCTGATGATCGTGGCGTTGTCGGGACAATGGAACCGCTGGCCTGAAATTACAGGGGATGCGCGCCAGCATATCTCGCCCAATGCAGGCTGGCCCGAAGCCGCTATGGCGCGGGCGCTGAACGTGGCACTGGCCGGCCCGCGCAGCTACGACGGGCAGGTGCGCGATCTGGCATGGGTCAATGGCGAAGCCCCGCGCGAGATCGGCGCGACAGAGGTTTTCCGCGCATGTGACATGCTTTGGCGGGTTTGGGGGCTTGCACTGGGCCTCGTGTCGGTGTGGGTTGGGCTTAACTTTATTTTCTGACGGGCACACTCATGCGTTTTCTTTCCGGCCTGATCGCCGCCACCCTGTTTGCCGCCCCTGCCTTTGCCCAATGCGGCGGCGGGTTCAATTCCTTTGTAAAGGGCCTGAAAGACGAAGCCATTGAGCAGGGATTCGACACATCCACCGTGGACGGCTTTTTCAATGGTGTTCAGCAGGATGGCGCAGTGCTGAAAGCCGACCGGGCGCAGGGCGTGTTCCAGAAACCCTTCATCGAGTTTTCCCGTCGCCTGATCTCGCAGAACCGGATCGACCGGGGCAAGGCCATGTCAGGAAAATACGATGCGGTGTTCGACCGGATCGAACGGGAATACGGCGTCTCACGCGGCGTGTTGTTAGCGTTCTGGGCGTTCGAGACCGATTACGGCGCGTTTCAGGGCAATTTCAACACCCGCAACGCGCTAGTGACGCTGGCCCATGACTGCCGCCGCCCCGAACTGTTCCGGCCGCAAATCTTCGTGGCAATCGAGCTGTACCAACAAGGCAATTTCGACCCGGCCCGCACCACCGGGGCATGGGCGGGCGAGATCGGAATGGTGCAGATGCTGCCGCGTGACATTCTGGAAAACGGTGTCGATGGGGACGGCGACGGCAAGGTCTCATTGAAGACATCCGCGCCCGATGCGCTGATGTCGGGGGCAAAGATGCTGTCGCATCTGGGCTGGCAACCGGGTCAGCCGTGGCTGCAGGAAGTCACGGTACCAGCGCAGATGGATTGGTCGCTGTCCGGCCCCGGCAAACCGCGGCCTGTGTCAGAATGGCAGGCGATGGGCGTTCAGGCGCGCAATGGGACGTTGGCGGATTTGCCCGCCTCGCTGATCCTGCCGCAGGGTCACAAGGGCCCGGCCTTTCTGGCCTATCCGAATTTCGACGTTTATTTCGAATGGAACCAGAGCTTTGTCTATGTTCTGACCGCCGCCTATTTCGGAACACGCCTTGAAGGCGCGCAGATCTACAATGCGGGCAATCCGGCGCAGGGCCTGTCCGGTGCGCAAATGAAGCAGTTGCAGGGCAAGCTGCAGGCGCGCGGGCATGACGTGGGCAAGATCGATGGCATTCTGGGCGCTGGGACACGCGCTGCGGTGCAAGCCGAACAGGTCCGGTTGGGGCTGCCTGCGGATGCGTGGCCCACGGCGGAGTTGCTGGGGCGGTTGTGATCAAATCTCTGCTTTGAGCCCAGACCGGAACATATCACAGAAGGATGTTCCGAAGCTTCAAGTGTTCTGGCAACGCCGATTCTGACGAATCCCGGGCGATATGCTATCGTTCTTTCATCAAACACGTTGCAAAGGAGCGCTTCACGATGATCCCTTTGGCACGCATTGCCCTATTGGCGCTGCTGCCGACCTGCCCGGCAACAGCAGAAGAACCAGAATGCTCGACTGCCCTTGCTTTTGCACTCGATGTTTCGGTCAGCGTGGACGATGCCGAACACAAAATGCAGCGTGAAGGCCTCGCTGCCGCACTGTCCGACCCATCAGTACGAAGCGTGATCCTGTCCAGACCTGATGCTGTTGCGCTGATGGCCTACGAATGGAGTGGTTACCACCAGCAAACGATCATCTCTCCTTGGAAATTTATCCACAACGAACAGGATTTGTCCGGGTTCATTGAGCGCTTGTTCGTCCATCAGCGCGGAGCGGCCGAATATCCGACCGCAATAGGCGCTGCGCTTAGTTTCGGAGCGACTAAACTTAGCGAGGTGTCTTGGTGTGACCGGCTTGTTCTCGATGTTTCCGGTGATGGTATCCACAACCACCGCTACCCGCCAGAAAGCGCTTACAGACACTTTCCTTTCGAGCGCGTGACTGTCAACGGGCTAGTGATCGAAGGGGCCGAGACAGAGGTTCAAGCTTACTATGCGAACCATGTAATTTCTGGGCCCGGCGCATTTGTAGAAATCGCGAACGGCTATGCGGACTACGCGCGAGCCATGAAGAGAAAGCTGCTACGGGAACTCCAAGATCAGCTGCTTGCAGCGCGATAGCAAATAAAGCGCATGGCAGCTTAGCCCGCCTAGCAGCCAGTGGATGAAATGATCGACGGTGCACGCCTCGCTCTCACTCCGGCCGCACCGGATAGCGGTTCCCCTTCTGATCAATCATGATCAGCCGTTCACCACTGCGGACATACAGATCACAGCGGCTGAAGCCGTTGCGATAGGCGATGCAAACGCTGCCGTCCTCGGCGATGGAATAGGTGCCGAACGCGGATTCGCCGCTGGCGTAGGTGTAGGAATAGGCCCCTCCCACCGAGTATTTCGATTTTCCGTCGTCGTAGAATGTCAGCGTGCGGCCCGCCAATGCGTCCAATTCCTGCGCGCTCAGGGGGACGTCTCCGGGTTTGGTGGGCCATTCTGCAGCCGCAAGCGGGCTGGCTGTCAGCAGGGCAATGATCAGAAAACGGGTCATGCCCCACCCTACCCTGCGCGGGTCTGAATTGGGCATGACATTGCAGTGATGGATCAGGCGACCATCTGCTCGGCCTTCTTGAGGTCGACCGAGACCAGTTGGCTGACGCCCTGCTCCTGCATGGTCACGCCAAACAGCCGGTCCATCCGCGCCATGGTCACGGCGTGGTGGGTGATGATCAGGAAGCGCGTGTCGGTCTGGCGGCACATCTCGTCCAGCAGATCGCAGAAGCGCGTGACGTTGGCGTCATCCAGCGGCGCGTCAACTTCGTCCAGCACACAGATCGGTGCGGGGTTGGCGAGGAAGACGCCGAAGATCAGCGCCGTCGCCGTCAGCGTCTGCTCACCGCCCGACAGCAGGCTGAGGGTCGAGAGTTTCTTGCCCGGCGGCTGGCACATGATCTCAAGCCCCGCGTCCAGCGGATCGTCGCTTTCGACCATGACCAGATTGGCCTCACCGCCGCCAAACAGGTGTTTGAACAGCATGGCGAAGTTCGCGTTCACCTGTTCGAATGCGGTCAGCAGCCGTTCGCGCCCTTCGCGGTTGAGGCTGGCGATGCCGCTGCGCAGGGCCTTGATCGCTTCTTCCAGGTCGGCCTTTTCGCTGTTCAGGGTGTCGAACTCCTCCTGAACCTCCTTGGCATCCTCTTCGGCGCGCAGGTTCACCGCGCCCATCGCGTCGCGCTGACGCTTGTGGCGGTTCACTTCGGCCTCCAGCGCATCTGCGGCGGGCATCTGGTCGGGGTTCGTGTCCAACCGGTTCAGCAGCTGGTTCGGGGTCAGTTGCTGATCCTCGGCAATGCGTTCGGCTGCGGCAACGACGCTTTCTTTCGCCGCATCACAGCGCGCTTCGGCGGCGGCGCGGGATTCGCGGGCTTCCGAGGCATGGCGTTCCGCCTCGCGCTCGGCCAGGACCACCTCGCGCTGCTGGGTCTCGGCCTCAGCCAGTTTGTCGGCGGCCTCGGCCCGGCGGGCCTCCGCCGCTTCGATCAGTTCGTTTAACTCCTCGCGGGCCTCGGCAATCTCGCCGGGGGCGGCCATAGCATCGGACAGTTCCTCTTCCGAGCTTTCCTTGCGTTCAGCCAGTTCTGAGATACGCTTTTCCGCCGTCTCCAGACGGTGCTTCCAACCGCTGAGGTCTTTCGTCACTTCTTGCGAGCGTCGGGTCCGCGCCTCGCCCTCTCGGCGCAATTCGTCATGGGTCGAGCGGTGGGTCAGCATTGTGATCCGCGCCGCCTCGACCGTCTGCTTGATGTCCTCGACCTGCGCCCGGGCACTGTCGAGGTCGCCCAGACCGCTCAATGCGCCTTCGGCCTCGCGCAGCTGGACCCGGGCGGACATGGCGTCCTCTTTATGGCGATCCACTGCAAGGGACAGGGTTTCCAGCTTGCCCTGCGCCAGGTTGCGGTCGGCCTCCGCCCGGCTCAGCAGGCGGGCGGTTTCGGCCATGCGCTGATCGGCGGCACGGCGGGCTTCGCGCGCGCGGCGATCGGCTTCGGTCACGTCCGCCAGTTGCCGAGACAGCGCCTCGTGCGCGGCGCGGGCACCATCGGCCTGCGCTTCGGTACGGGTCAGTTCCTGCTTCAACTCTTCCAGCTTGTTGAGCTGTTCAAGCCGTAGGGCCGCCGCGCTTGGCGCATCCTCGGCCCAGGCCCGGAACCCGTCCCAGCGCCACAAATCGCCCGACCGCGACACCAACCGCTGACCGGGCTTCAGAGAAGCTTGCAGTCGCGCGCCCAGATCGGCATCCACCAACCCGATCTGTGCGATCCGCCGGCTTAAGCGATCCGGCCCCGAGACATGCAGTGCCAGCGGTTCCGCACCGTCGGGCAAGGGCTGATCATTGTCATATCCCGCAACCTGAACCCAGCCGGAAGGACCGTCGCCTTCGACCAGGGGCGCGCGCAGATCGTCGGCCAACGCAGCCCCCAGCGCCTTTTCATAGCCCGGCGCCACACGCAGCAGATCAAGCACCTGCCCGCCTTCGGCCGTATCCCGTTCGACCAGTTTGGCCAGCGCCATGGTTTCCGCGCGAATGGCCCCCAACTCCCCTTCGGCTTCGGACCTTTGCGCGCGGGCTTCCGCTTCGCGGGCCTGCGTGTCGTTGCGCAGCTCGTCAGCGGAGGCCAGAGCTTCCTCGGCGGCTTCGGCGGCTTCGCGGGCTTCTTCCTCACCGTCCTGCGCGGCCTCAAAGGCTTCGCTGGAACGGGTCAGGGCAGCTTTGGCCTCATCCACGGCGGCGCGCGCCTTGTCTTCTTCGACCTCAGAGCGGGACAGGGTCTTGCGGCTGTCCTCGACCAGCCGCTGCGCCGACTGGTGGCGGGCGACGAGGCGGGCCATGTCCTCGGTTTCCTGCGACAGGTGATCTTCGCGGTTCTGCAGCACGGATGCGGCTTCGCGCGCGATTTCGGCAGCCTCGGAGACTTTGTCGTCATGACCTTCGGCCGCTTTGGCCAGCTCACGGGCTTCCCATTCCAGACGCTCGATCATCTCGCCTGCGTCGCGGTTCAGCCCGGCTTCGCGCTCGATATCGTTGCCGAGTTGCTTGATGCGGTTGGTCAGGGTTTCGATGGTTTGGCGTGCGCGGGATTCCTGATCGGAAAGCTGGTCGCGCTGAACCTGCTGGCGCTGCAGGACGGCGGCGGCGATGGCTTCTTCCTCGCGCAGCGGTGGCAGGGTTTCTTCGATCTCGGCGCGTTTGGCGGCAGCCGCGCGGGCTTCGGCCTCGGCGCGCGAGGCTTCGGTGATGCGCTCGCGCAGTTTTTCCTCGGCCTGCTGGCGGGCCATGTCGGCCTCTTTCCAACGACGATACAGCAACATCCCTTCAGCCTGCCGCAGTTGTTCGCCGATCTCGCGATAGCGGGCGGCCTGGCGGGCCTGACGGGCGAGTTGCGCCAGTTGGGTGCCCAATTGTTCCAGCACATCATCGACCCGGGTCAGGTTGGCTTCGGTTCCTTTCAATTTCAGCTCGGCCTCGTGCCGGCGCTGATACAGGCCCGAGATACCCGCCGCCTCTTCAAGAATGCGGCGGCGCGCGCGGGGTTTGGCGTTGATCAGTTCGGCGATGCGGTTTTGGCCGACCAGCGCCGGTGAATGTGCACCGGTCGAGGCATCGGCGAACAGCATCTGCACGTCACGGGCGCGCACGTCCTTGCCGTTGGTCTTGTAGGCGCTGCCCACATCGCGGGTGATGCGGCGGACGATCTCAAGCTGGTCGCTCTCGTTGAACCCGGATGGCGCCAGACGTTCCGAGTTGTCCATGGTCAGGACCACTTCGGCGAAATTGCGGGCGGGGCGCGTGGCAGCGCCGGCAAAAATCACATCCTCCATAGCGCCGCCGCGCATGGATTTCGGGCGGTTTTCCCCCATGACCCAGCGCAGTGCCTCGAGCAGATTGGACTTGCCGCATCCATTCGGACCCACAACACCGGTCAACCCGTCCGCGATGATCAGATCGGTCGGATCAACAAAGCTTTTGAAGCCGGTCAGTTTGAGTTTGCTAAAGCGCAATGGCCGCTGGGTCCCGTGATTCCTATGAGTAGGAAGTCTGCGCAACCGAAGGGGGAGGTGTCAACGGAGATACGCAGTATATGGACCAATGATCCGAGTTATCCACAATATCTTGCCAAATCTCGCAACAATCCGCGCGTTTCAATAAGGGGTGCATTCATACACCGCATAGTCGAATCCCCCATAGCTGATACACTCATAGTTCGGACGCGAGATCGCCGTCAGCAATAGCCGCTCGCCCATTTCCCGGTCGCAGCCCAGAACGCCGACCGTCACTGCGGCATCGCCCAGCACGTCCAGGATCGGGCAGCCCGATACCTGCGCCATGGCCAGCGCCGCGCGATCGCGGATCGGTCCCAGACGCGGGGCGTATTGCGTGTTCACCCGCACCGCTTCGGCCAGTTCGTTGCGCACACGCACATCGAACACGCTGCCATTGACGGCAACACGGGTGGCCGGGAGGTTGCGAAAATAGGGCGTGCCAGCCGAACAGGCCGCCAGCAGCAACAGGGCAAGCAAACGGATCATGCCGCAGTCTTGCGGCAATCTGGTTAACGTTTCCTTTCCGGATCAGGCGCGCAGGGCCTCGCCCAACCGGCGTACGCCTTCACGGATGGTCTCTTCGTCCGAGTTCGAGAAGCTGAGGCGGATGGTGTTTGTGCCAGAGCCGTCGGGGAAAAACGCGTGCCCCGGCACAAAGGCAACCTTCACCGTCTCCAATGCCCGCGCCAGCAGGTCGGCGCCGTTGATCTCTTTCGGCAGGGTCAGCCAGATGAACATGCCGCCTTCGGGGCGGGTCCATGCGACACCCTCAGGCATGTGCTCCTTCAGCGCCGCCAGCATCGCATCGCGACGCGCGCCATAGACGCGGCGCAGCAAGGGGATATGCGTGTCGAAACAGGCTTGTGCCACCTGGTGCACCGCCATCTGGTTGATCGTGGCCGAATGCAGATCTGCGGCCTGTTTCATCAGCACCAGCCGTGAAATCACCGGTTTGGCCGCCACCACCCAACCCATGCGCAGGCCCGGCGACAGGGTTTTCGAGAAGCTTCCGCAATAGATGGTGCGGCACGCTTCGATCGACCTTTTGCGGGCCAGTTCCAGCGCCAGAACGGGCGGGATCGGATCGCCGTCATAGCGCAGGGCCTGATAGGCGCCGTCCTCGATTATCGCGCAGTCCAGATCCTCGGCCAGATCCAGCAGGGTTTCGCGCCCACGCAGGTCGACCGTTTCGCCGGTGGGGTTGGCAAAATCCGGGGACAGGTAGGCAAACTTGACCGCGCCCTGACCTGCTGCCGCTGCATATTCGTCGGCCCCGCGGTTGCCATTGATGCTGAGTTTGTCAAAACGCGGCTCGTAGGCATTGAAAGCCGCCAGCGCGCCCAGATAGGTGGGCCACCCGACGAGGGCCGTATCCCCGGGCGACAGGAACAGCTTACCCAGATAATCCAGCGCCTGCTGCGACCCCGAGGTGATCAGGATGTTGTCGATGCCGCATTCGACCCCGATCGCACGCATATGATCCGCCAGCCACTGGCGCAGCGGCACGTAACCTTCGCTGACCGAATACTGCAGGGCCTGCGCCCTTTGTTCGGGGGACAACGCGGCCTGAAAGGCTTGTGCAAAGGCGTCCGCCGGGAACAGCGCCGGGTCCGGTATGCCGCCTGCAAAGGAAATGATGTCCGGCTGATCCAGCAGTTTCAGCAATTCGCGGATCTCGGATGCCTTCATCCGGGATGCGCGGGTGGCATAAAGCTTGTCCATGGCAATCGACCTCCTCAGCCTGTTACGGCGGCACGCTATTCACGTTTGCATTAAAGTCAATATTGCTGACCTATTATTTCAATCATCGTGATGGCGCATTCTTGCACATGGGCCGAATACGTGGTCATGTTAGTTGACCAATTTCACGTGATGACCGATGCCCTTTCACAAAGTTCAAAGCGAAAAGCTGTCTCTGGCCGTGGTCCGGCAGATCGAATTGCTGATATTGCGCGGGATTCTGCGCCCCGGAGAGCGCCTGCCGGCGGAAAGGGAACTGGCCGACCGGATGGGTGTCTCGCGCCCGTCTTTGCGTGACGCGATATCGGAATTGCAGGATCAGGGGTTGCTGACGGCCAAAGCGGGATCTGGCATTTATGTTGCCGATGTTCTGGGCTCGGCCTTCTCGCCGGGTCTGATCCGTCTGTTCGGCAGCCATGACGAGGCCGTGTTCGACTATCTGTCGTTTCGGCGGGATATGGAGGGGCTGGCGGCCGAGCGCGCGGCCCGGCTGGGATCAGAAAGCGATCTGAAGGTGGTGCAGGCGATCATCGACAAGATGGAAGCCGCCCATGCCCGCAACGCCGCCGAGGAAGAGGCAAATCTGGACGCGCAGTTCCACATGGCGATCATCGAAGCCAGCCACAACGTGGTCATGCTGCACATGATGCGGTCGATGTACGATCTGCTGCGTCAGGGCGTCTTCTACAACCGACAGGTGATGTTCCAGCAACGCACCAACCGAGAGGCCATTCTGGAACAGCACCGCGCCATCAATACCGCCCTGCAGGACCGCGATCCGCAGGGGGCGCGGCAGGCGGTCGAGCAGCATCTGAGCTTTGTTGAACAATGTCTGGCGGATCAGCAGAAAGCGCTGCGGAACGAGGCGATTGCCCAACAGCGACTGGAGCATGAAACCGGCAAGCCCTGACGGCTTAACTCGGGACTGTACGGAAACAAAAAAACCCGAAGGCCAGCGGCTTTCGGGTTTTCCTTGATCACGATGTGATACGGTTAGTGAAGCTTTTCACCAACGTCGGCAATGGATGCGTCGATCAGCTTGTTGGCCTGCGTCGCAGTCATCTGCTTGGCCAGAACGGCGTTCGCGGCGGAAACCGCAATCGTAATGGCCTGATCACGGACTTCCTTTACGGCCGAAGCTTCGGCCGATGCGATCTGATCCTGTGCGGCCGCCAGACGACGGGCAATGGATTTCTCCAGATCGACCTTGGCCTGTTCCGCCGCCAGTGCCGCATCGTCTTTCGCCGCCGCCACAATCGCGTCTGCCTGAGTCTGCACCTCGCGCTGCTTGCGCTCGTACGAGGCCAGCAGGCTGCGGGCTTCTTCGTGCAGGGCGCGGGCTTCGTCGAGTTCCGACTTGATGCCTTCGGCCCGTTTGTCCAGGGCACCGCCGATCAGGCCGGGAACCTTGAAGTAGAACAGGACCGCAATGAAGACGATAAAGCCCAGAAGGACGACAAAGTCGGTATTGCCAAGCGAGAAGAACGGGCCGCTCGCGGCCAGAGCCGGGCTGGCGGCACCGAGGGTCAGGATAAGAGCAAGAGTGTTGCGCATGTCACTTATCCTTTCATCTGTGCGTCAACTGCACCGTCGATGGCTTTGGCATCCGCCTCGCCGCCCAGTGCGGTAACCAGTTCAGCTGCCGTATCCTTGGCAACCACTTGAATGCTTTCCAGCGCACCGGCACGGATGTCGGCAATTGCCTTTTCCGATTCAGCCGCCTTTGCAGCGATTTCCGCGTCCGCCTTGGCAATCGCGTCATCCAGATCGGCCTGGATTTCCGCGCGTGCTTCGGCAGCGATACGCTGCGCTTCGGCACGGGCATCGGCCAGTGCCTTGTTATAGGCCTCTTCAGCCTCGACCGCTTTGGCCTTCAGATCTTCGGCCGCAGCCAGGTCATTTGTAATGGTCCCCTGGCGTTCAGCCAGGATTGCCGCGATGCGCGGCAAGGCCACGCGGGACAGGACCAGAAAGATGACGACCAGCGTAATGACCAGCCAGAAAATCTGGTTGGGGAACCAATCGAAGCAGAGCTGCGGCATCCCGATGGCTGAGCCATAGGAGTCGACGCACGAGCCAACTACTTCTTCGCTAATGGGTTCAGTCGCCATGATGTCCTCCGTCGGAACGTTGTCTTTACAACAGGTGGGCCGCTATGGCTTGGACCCACCTGCGCGTAAGGATCAGGTTCCGCAGATTAGACGGCGAACATCAGCAGCAGCGAGACCAGGAATGCGAAGATCCCCAGGGCTTCTGCGAATGCGATACCGATGAACAGGGTTGCGGTCTGCGATGCAGCCGCCGAAGGGTTGCGCAGGGCGCCGGCCAGGAAGTTGCCTGCAACGTTGCCCACCCCGATTGCGGCTGCGCCGGAACCGATTGCTGCCAGGCCTGCGCCGATGTGTGCGAGATCGCCTTCCATGATGTATCTCCTTACGAATTGGAAGTTTCGATGTTGGGGTATCGGACCTTAGTGGGAAGGATGCAGTGCATCTTTCAGATAAACACAGGTCAGAATGGTGAATACGTAGGCCTGGATGAAGGCCACCAGGACCTCGAGGCCGTACATTGCGGTGATCGCCAGAACGGACACGGGCGAGATCACGGCAACCGCGGCAAAGCCCGCGAACACCTTGATAACCGCGTGGCCTGCCATGACGTTACCGGCAAGACGAATGGAGTGGCTGACGGGGCGCACGAAGTACGAAATCAGCTCGATGATCGCCAGAATGGGGCGCAGTGCCAGTGGCGCGCTCGAGACCCAGAACAGGCCCAGGAACCCGGCACCGTTCTTGACGAAACCCAGAATGGTCACGGTCAGGAACACGGCCAGCGCCAGCGGGATGGTGACCGCGAAGTGTGACGTGGTTGTAAACGAGGTCGGGATCAGGCCCAGGAAGTTCGCGGAGACGATGAACATGAACAAGGTCATGACATAGGGGAAGAACTTGACGCCTTCCTTGCCGCAGATGTCTTCCAGCATCTTGTAGATGAAGCCGTAGGTCAGCTCGGCGATCGACTGCATCCGGCTGGGCACAATCGCGCGTTTCGATGTAGGCAGAACCAGCAGAGCCGCAACAGCAAGCACCGCGAAGAACAGCCACAGGGTCACGTTGGTGACTGTGAACATGCCCACCGCACCGTCGCCGAACAACGGCTTGACGATGAACTGGTCCATCGGGTGGAATACCAGGCTGCTGCCTTCTGCTGCGGTGGTCTCAGTCGCCACGTTCAGTCCCTCTCGTCCTTCTCGGCAGCCGTCGCCGCCGCTTGTTTCTCTTGAGCCTCTTTCGCGCTGCGGAGCATAACCTTCACGCCCGCGACAAGGCCCAGCAATGTGAACAGCACCAGAAAGATCGGGATCGTCCCGAGCAGGCTGTCCAGCCCGTATCCGATGCCAAATCCGATCCCCAGACCGGATACCATTTCGATGACCATCCTCCAGGCAAGCTCGCCCCCGGATATGTCAGCATCTGCGCGGGCCTTTGGCTGTTTGGCCTTTTTCGCCGCATCGATCTTGGCCTCCAGCTGCGCCATACGCTGCTTTTGGTCGTCATCGGTCACGGGCGTTTTCCTCGCACAGTCTTGGGCATGGTGCTAAGGCGCACGGGGCGCAGAGTCAACGATCTTGAAGGGTCAGCATTTTGCCAATCAAGCTGCTGTTATTATTAATAATATTTTCAAATTAGAATCCCGCATGATCGTCGCGAATTGCTCAATCCCGGGCAAAATGCCGGATTCCGCATATTCAACCTGTTGGTTGATCTTTGTCCTGCACCCCGGACCGCCAGCGCCGAACAATACGCCCGTCGATCAGCAACAGGCCCAGCAGGATCGCCACCATGCCCATCAGATGCTCAGGGAGCAGCACCTCTCCCAGCACCCATATTCCCAGCACCAGCGCCGAGACCGGTGCAACCAGTGTCACGGTCGACATGTTGGTAGGCCCGACCTTGGGCAACAGCCAGTAGAAGGTAATAAAGGCGGCCGAGGTCAGAACAAATCCGATCATCATCAGCGACAGCCATGTCTCGGTCCGCGTCACATGTGGCAGCCCTTCCTGCCACAGCGCAAGCGGTGTGATGGCCAGCGTCGCACCTGTCAGGGCCAGCGCAACCAGCACCACGGGTTGCATGTCGCGGAAAGCCCGCGCGAGATTGAAGGAGAACGCATAACGGATCGGGGCGCAAACGGTCAGCAGGATGGCCCAGAACTCGGACGTCGCCCCGGCGCGCAGTACAGGCAATGACAGCAGCACAATGCCAGAAAAGCCGCAGACGACCCCGAGAGATTTCAGCCATGTCGCGCGTTCACCACCCGGCCAGTAATGCGAGACGATGACCGCAAAGGCAGGTGTCGTCGCGTTGACGATCCCGGCAACGCCTGAGGCGATATGCTGTTGCGCCAGTGCGTAAAACGCGAATGGTCCGGCATAGCTGAGCGCACCAAAGCCCAACAGCCCAAGCGCCCTCCTTGCGGTCAGATGCACCGGCAGGCGGGCGCCCGCGACGTAAACCCAGCACCCCAGCGCACCGAAGGCGACCCGGCCCATCGACACCGAAAGCGGCCCCAGTTCCCGCAGCAATATGGCGTTGAACATGAAGGACATGCCCCAGCCGATGCCAAGGATGCTGATCACCAGCCAGTATCTGAGTGCCATTGCATTCCCCCGTCCGGTCGCCGGGGCACAGTGACGGTTTGGCGGAAATTGTCAAACCGGATGCGGCGTATTAGGAAAGACAAATGTCCGACCAACTCGACACCGTATTTGCTGCCCTCGCCGACCCGACCAGGCGCGCCATTCTGGCGATGCTGCTGGAGGATGATATGGCGGTCACAGACGTGGCTGAGCCGTTCGAGATGTCGCTGGCCGCGATCTCGAAGCATCTGGTCATCCTGACCAGGGCCGGGCTGATCTCGCAGGAAAAACGGGGCCGCGTGAAATGGTGCAAGCTGGAACCCGATGCGCTGCGGGCGGCATCCGTCTGGATGCAGGGCTTCGGGCAGTTCGAACCGGTCAACCTGGATGCGTTCGAACGATTTCTGGAGATTGAACTGCCCACGCCCGAGGACTAAACCAGCTTACCGGACGACAAACACCGACACGCTGGCATGTTTTGCCAGATAGCCGGCGTGGCTTGAAAAGATATAGTCCATGATCCGGGGGGCATGGGTACCCACCACAATCAGGTCCGCGCCGATCTCGTCGGCTGCACGGGTCAGATCACCGTCAAGTTCAGCGCCGACATCAACGGAATGAATATTGCGGAACGCCACTTCGGCACCGCATTTCTCGGCCAGTTCACTGGCGAAATCCTGCAGGTCCTGATTGATGGCCGCCTCGGACTGACCGGGTTCGCCCGGTTGGGTTCCGGTCACGCTGACGATGGTGATCCTGGCCCCTTGCCACTGGGCGACCTGCGCGGCGACGTCAGCCGCCTTGCGGACCTCGGGCGGCAGATGCAGATCGACGGGGAACATGATGTGGTTGTACATGATGATTTCCTCCTTGCCCAAAAGCATGGAGAAATTCGAATATATGTACCTTGATCTACCTCAAGGGCCGGTTTTGCCCGGATTTGCGTCCGTGTCCGTCGCAGGCACCGCGCCAGCGGGTTCTTCCGGCCTCAGCAACATCAAAAGCGCAACACATGTCATAACCACGCCCACAAGGATCAGTGCCACCGGGGCGCCGTTGCCCAGCGCGATCTCCCACAGGATGACCCAGCTGGGTGTCAGATAAGTATAGGCCATTACCTTGGCCGAGGGCAGATGCAGCGTGGCAAACTGCACCAGCACAAAACTGGCGGCAGTGGCAAAAAGCGAGACATAGAGCAACCCGATCCACACAATGGCAGGCAGGTTTGCCCAGTCGGTCGCCCGTATGTCGGACCAGCCGTAGACCGTCAGGATCAGGCAACCCGCAACAAGGGTGCCAAAGGTGAAGACCACGGCGGGTTCACCCCTGTTGAGGCGGCGTATCATCGGGGTGTAAACCGCATGTGCGACGCAGCCCCAGAAATAGATGATCTCTCCGCCGCCGATCTCGAAGGCCCGGAACGCCTGCCAGTCAGCCCGGAAAATCACCCAAAGCGCCCCGACGGCCCCAACCGCCAGGGCCAGCGCCATGCGGGGCGTGGTGATCTGGCGCAACAGAAACCAGCCCGCGATCGCGGACAATACCGGTGTCAGGGTGAACACCGCAGCAGCACTGACCGGCGGTGCGGTTTTCAGGCCGTAAAACATCAGCACGAAATAGGTGGCGAACAGCCCGCCCAGCACGAAATACCGCCAGGGTGCCCGCGCGGCGCTGCGTGGCAGGCCGGTTGTCGCCATCGCCACGGCACCGATCACCAGTGCCGCAATAGCGAACCTGGCCGCCGTGATCGCCGAAGGCGCAATCTGGTTGGCTATGAGTGAGCCCAGCGAGAAACTGCCGGCCACCAGCATGGAAAACACAAGCATCGCCAGATGGCCGCGGGCCTGAAACGTCACGGCTGCCAGCCTTTGGCCTGCTCCTTGAGGAAGGACAAAAACGCCTGCACCTTCGTTGTGCGATGCAGGTCGACATGCGTGACCAGCCACAGCTTGCCCGACCATTCGGGCAGCGGTTCCATAACTTCGACCAGTTCCGAATCGCGCGAAGCTTCCCACCGGGCCATAAAGCCGATACCGGCACCGGACAGAACCGCCTCGCGCATGCAGAAGTTGTTGGTGCAGCGAAAGGTGATCGCTTGCGCCGGAGCTGTCGCGCGCAACCATTTCGAAAACGGAGCACGGCTGTTTTCATCGTCGGTGCTGACAAAAAAGTGGTCAGCGAAATCCTCGATACCTGCCGGTTTGCCATGCCGCTCTACGTAAGAGTTGCTGGCATAAAGCCCCACCTCCTGTGTTATGAAGGGCTGCACCACATTGTCCGGCTGATCCGGGGCGGCGCCGGCACGAATGGCCACATGCGCTTCGCCATATTCCAGCCGAAACAGCCGGTCGCCGGTGAGGTAACGCACGATCAGGCCCGGATGGGCAGTCTGAAACTCGGTCAAGGCGGGAACGACCAGCGGCGCCAGCGAGGCCAGCGACGTTACCACCAGCTCTCCCGATACGTCGTCGCCACGCCCCTTCATCCGCCCGACCAGCTGATTGAACTGATCTTCGGTCGCCTGTGCGACGCGCAGAAGATCCTCGCCCGCATCCGTTGCCGTATAGCCGCGCGCGTGACGCTGGAACAGTTTTACACCCAGCCGTGCCTCGATCGCGTCGATGTGACGGATGACGGTTGCATGATGCACACCCAAAACTTCGGCCGCGCCACTGACCGTGCCCATGCGTGCCACCTGATAGGCGGTTCTGACTTCGTCCCAATTGTCCACTGCATCAAATCCACTGTGCAAATTCCAACAATGACTGTTGGCTTATCAGAGTTTTGTTCACCCACGCAACGCTCATATTGGCGGCAGACGCGAATTCCACATCAATAGGACACCCTGACATGACCAAGACCATCCTGCATATCGACGCCTCGGCCCGCCGCGAAGGATCCGCCACCCGCGACCTGTCAAACCGGATCGTCAACCACCTGAAGGCCGGCCGCATCATCCGCCGCGACCTGGCCTCGCCGCTGCCGCTGCTGACCGAAGACTGGATCAATGCCAACTTCACCCCCGCCGATCAGCGTGACGCGGTCCAGCGTGACCAACTGGCCCTGTCGGACGAACTGGTGAACGAACTTCAGCAGTCCGACATCATCGTGATTGGCCTGCCGATCTACAACTTTTCGGTTCCGGCCGCTTTCAAAGCCTGGATCGATCTGGTTGCCAGAGCCGGGCTTACTTTCTCGTATTCCGAAAACGGTCCAAAAGGCCTGCTGGACGGTAAGCGTGCCATTCTGGCCATTGCTTCGGGCGGTACTGCCGTCGGCTCCGAGATCGACTTTGCCACCGACTACGCCAAGCATGTGCTGGGCTTTGTCGGCATCCATGACGTCGATGTCGTTGCCGCCGACCAACTGGCTCTGGACGCCGAAACATCGCTTAGCAACGCCCACAAGGCGGTTCAGGAACTAGCAGCCTGACCGGCCGTCGCCCGCCGCAAACGAGACGTCCGGCCTTCGTCCAAAAAGCTTAGGCCGGACATTTTTTGATGGACAGAAACCGCGAGCCCGCCGCAAAAAGCCCTTAGCTTTTTCTGTTCCCTAGTTCCTTTGCCGGAAACCCGCGCCGTCGGGCCTGCGCTCAGGGCAGCCAGGTGACCTGGCAGCCGATCCTGTCGAAGAACGCCATCAGGTCGGCGCGCGCCATGGCCAGAGTCCGGTCGTTCACCAGCGGGTGCAGGTAGATCACATCGGCCTGCCGCGCGGCGCCATCCATGAAAAACCGAACGTTGTTCTGAACGCCATTGATCATCGCCAGCGGGCTGACCGCGCCGGGGCGGATGCCAAGGTTCTGCATCAGGCGATCCGCCGAGCCAAAGGACAGGTTCCCGATACCAAGCTCGGCGCCCAGCGCCTTGAGATCAATCTCGCGGCTTTGTTCCAGCGTCACCAGATAGTTCCGCTTTTTCTTGTCGCGCAGATAGAGGTTCTTGAGCCGCAGTGCATTTTCACCCGGCATCATGAACTGGTCCTCGACCGCCTGAGACTCCTCGACCGTGCGCAGTGGCACATGGGTATGCAGGCGGTAGGACAGCCCCCAATCATCCAACTGCGCCAGCAACGCGTCAGAGCTGAGCGGTAGCGTGTCCTGAAAGGCGGATGATGCGTCCATGGGAACCTCCTGTTTGGCGCTCATCGCGCAACACCAGGGCAAATTCAAGCCACGACAGTACCAGAATTCGGTGTTAGCTTGCCGCCATGAAGGTGACGCGCAATACCCCGAACCAATTGATCCTGTCCAACACGCCCTGGTTTATTGGTGTTATGCTGGTCTTCTTCATCCTCGCCTTTGTCGGCGCCGGCCTGTTCATGGTCAGCGAAGGCGGCGAGGGCATTTTGTTCGGCCTGTTCTTCGCCCTGTTCGGTGGCGGGATGGGGTTCGGTGCTTTTTGCGCGTTTGTCCGCCGCGTACAGGTCATACTGGACCGCCGCACCAACAGTATCCTGATCCGCCGTCAGTCCGTCTTTGGCTATGACACTGTCGAGCACAAGCTGTCGGACCTGTCCCACGCAGAGATCGAAACCACGCGATCATCCGGCAAAAACGGGTCTTCCAACCTTCACCGGCCGGTGCTGATTTTGAACCAAGGAATGAGCGCTGGACGCCACCCGATTGTCGAAGTCTATGCCAGCGGGCGCGGATCACACCGAATGGTTGACGCCGTTAACGACTGGTTGCCGACCCGCAAGGTTGACTCTGACAGCCAATCGGCCTAAAGCCCCCTCAAACATCCGGAAGCCTCTCGATCTTCCGGTCCCTTGAGTCGATCAGGGATCGCCCCCCACCAGCGAGTTTCGCCCGTGGGGGCAATTGTGCATTTAACCGGTGCTTCCTACTTTGGAGGTGCCACCAGATAAACGGCATAGGAGGCCGAAGGCATGTTTGAAAATCTATCCGAACGCCTTTCCGGCGTCTTTGACCGGCTGACCAAACAGGGTGCCCTGTCCGAAGAAGACGTCAAAACCGCCCTGCGTGAGGTTCGCGTTGCGCTGCTTGAGGCCGACGTCTCGCTGCCGGTGGCCCGCGAATTCGTCAAGAAGGTGCAGGAACAGGCGACCGGTCAGGCTGTTACCAAGTCGATCACTCCGGGCCAGCAGGTCGTCAAGATCGTGCATGACGCGCTGGTCGATACCCTGCGCGGCGAAGAAGACCCCGGCAAGCTGAAGATCGACAACCCGCCCGCCCCGATCCTGATGGTAGGTCTGCAAGGTTCGGGTAAGACGACCACAACCGGTAAGCTGGCCAAGCGGCTAAAGGAAAAAGAGGGCAAGAAGGTCCTGATGGCCTCGCTCGACGTCTATCGCCCAGCGGCGATGGATCAGTTGGCCGTTCTTGGCACTCAGGTCGGCGTCGATACCCTGCCGATCGTTCCCGGGCAGAAACCCGTCGATATCGCCAAACGCGCCAAGCAGCAAGCAACGCTGGGCGGCTATGATGTCTACATGCTCGACACCGCGGGCCGTCTGCATATTGACGAAGTGCTGATGGACGAGGTCGAGCAGGTCCGCAATGCGGTCGACCCACGCGAGACCCTGCTGGTGGTCGACGGCCTGACCGGTCAGGTCGCCGTCGAGGTGGCAGAGGAATTCGACGCCAAGGTCGGCATCTCGGGCGTGGTCCTGACCCGGATGGACGGTGACGGGCGCGGCGGCGCGGCGCTGTCGATGCGCGCGGTCACCGGCAAGCCGATCCGCTTTGTCGGTCTTGGCGAAAAGATGGACGCGCTCGAAACCTTCGAGCCGGACCGGATCGCCGGTCGTATTCTGGGCATGGGCGACATCGTTGCTCTGGTCGAAAAGGCCCAGGAAACGATGGAGATGGAACAGACCGAGCGCATGATGAAGCGCATGGTCAAAGGTCAGTTCAATATGAACGACCTGAAGATGCAGCTGGAGCAGATGATCCAGATGGGCGGCATGCAGGGCATGATGGGCATGATGCCGGGCATGGGCAAAATGGCCAAGCAGATGGATCAGGCCGGTCTGGACGACAAGATCCTGCGCCAGCAGATCGCCTTGATCCAATCCATGACCAAACGCGAACGCGCCAACCCGCAATTGCTGCAGGCCAGCCGCAAGAAACGGATTGCAGCCGGTTCGGGGATGGAGGTCAGCGACCTCAACAAGCTGCTCAAGATGCACCGGCAGATGTCGGACATGATGAAAAAGATGGGCAAGATGGGCAAAGGCAAGATGCTGAAACAAGCCATGAAGGGCATGTTCGGCAAAGGTGGCCCCTCGCCCGAAGAAATGGCCGCTGGCATGGACCCCAAGGCGCTGGAACAGGCCGCCAAGGCAATGGGCGGCAAGATGCCCGGAATGCCTGGAATGGGTGGCGGCATGGCTCTGCCCCCGGGCCTGAGCGGGTTCGGAAAGAAAAAGTGACGCCAGCACGCTGCACCCAGCCCCCGTCCGGAAAGGCGGCGATGGCAGCAGCGCAGTATCGCGCGGCTCTGCCGGTCCTTGAGACCCGGCGGCTGGTTCTGCGTGCTCCTACCTTGAATGATCTGCCGGTATGGACAGCGATCTGCAAGGAAAGCTTTGGCGATACCGACCAGGAAGCCTGGACCGAGTTCTCGTACTATGCATCCGGTTGGATTTTGCATGGTCATGGCCTGTTCACGGCCGCATTGAGAGATCAGGAAGTGGCCATTGGCTTTGTCGTTCTGGGTCTCGAATGGGACGATCAGGAACCCGAGCTTGGCTATCTGTTTTCAGCCGATCATCGCATGCAGTGCTATGCGACCGAAGCTTGTGCCGCGGTTCGCGATTTCGGCTTTGATCTTCTCGGATCGGGTTGCTTCGTTAGCTATGTGTCGGCATCCAACACCAGATCAAATGCACTTGCCAAACGGCTGGGCGCTGTGCGGGACGTGAATGCAGAGCACGCGATTGGCGCGGATCAGCATGTCTGGCGTTATGGCGAGGTGCAGGCATGACACTTGCGTTGGCCATACCCACCCTTGAGACTGAGCGCCTGATTATGCGTGCGCCGTCGGAAGCGGATCTTGACGCCGATACAGCGTTTTTCGCCAGCGATGCCGCGCGATATGTCGGCGGTCCGCTGCGCCGGGATGAGACATGGCGTCTGGTCGCCTCGCTTCTGGGCCATTGGGCGTTGCGCGGCTACGGTTACTGGAGTGTCGATGAAAAGGACACCGGCACCTATGTCGGGCGGATCGGTCTTTGGTTTCCGGAAGGCTGGCCCGAGCCCGAGGTCGGCTGGACACTGATGAACCACGCCACCGGCAAGGGCTATGCGACCGAAACCGCGCTGACCGCTCGGGCATATGCCTATGACGTGCTGGGGTGGGAAACGGCGATTTCGCTGATCGATCTGGATAATCACGCCAGCAAGGCGGTGGCCCAACGTCTGGGGGCGCAGTTCGAATATTACTATGACCACCCCAAATTCGGCAAAACCGAAATCTGGCGGCACCCTGCCCCGGCTGATCTGGTGAATGGCGGGATGGAGGCCTACGCATGATTGACCTCTGCATTCCTACCCTGAAAACCGAACGCCTGATCCTGCGCGGACCCGAGGCGCGGGATTTCGACAATGTCGCGGATTTCTTTGCCGACAAGGACCGCAGCTGGGATTTTGGCGGACCGCTGGACCGAAATCAGGCGTGGCGCTGGTTTGCCAGCATGATCGGCCATTGGGTTCTGCACGGCTATGGCTTCTGGACCGTTGAAACGCATGACGGTCAGCCCGTGGGCTTTGTCGGGCTGTGGTCGCCGGAAGGCTGGCCCGAGCCGGAACTGGGCTGGGTCATGTTCGCCGGAAGCGAAGGCAAGGGATTTGCCCGTGAGGCCGCTGAAGAGGCGCGCCTTTATGCCTATGAGGTTCTGGGGTTCGAAACGCTGAGCTCGAACATCTTTCCGGGCAACGAACGCTCGATCGCGCTGGCCGAGCGGCTGGGCGCGCAGTACGAGCGCAGTTTCGAAAACGTCTCGCACGGCACCGAACTGGTGTACCGCCATCCCGGCCCCGACCAGATTTCGGAGGGGCTCGCATGACGACATTCACCATCCCTTCGATTGAAACCGAGCGCCTGATCCTGCGCGCGCCCGAATTGGGTGATCTGCCCACAATGACCGCATTCTTTGCGACCGAACGCAGTCATATGGTTGGCGGACCCAAGGATGAATTCGCCTGCTGGAGTTCACTGGCAAACCGGCTGGGGCACTGGGCACTGAGAGGCTATGGCCTGTGGCATCTGACCGAAAAGGCCAGTGGCGCCTTCGTGGGATGGGCCGGTATGATCGATGTCCCCGGCTGGGCCGAACCCGAACTGGGTTGGACCCTGATGGCCGAGGCCGAAGGCAAAGGTCTGGGTTATGAGGCTGCGAACGCGGCCCGTGCCTATGCGGCGCGGCACCAGGGCCTGAACGGCGTCATTTCGTACATTGCCCACGCGAACGACCGCTCGCGCGCCCTGGCCGGGCGGCTTGGGGCCACCTACGAGCGCGACGGTGAATTGCTGGGCAAAAAGGCCCAGATCTGGCGCCACCCGCAGATTGACCCAATGACCTCCGAAAGGACCGGCCAATGACCAACCCCGTGACACAGGCTGCTGCGTTGCTGAAGGATCACCGCGAGAGCATCGACCGGCTGGACGCGATCCTTGTCTATACGCTGGGCGAGCGGTTCAAGCACACGCAGGCCGTTGGCAAGCTCAAGGCCGCACACGACCTTCCCCCGTCCGATCCCTCGCGCGAGGCTGCGCAGATCGCACGGTTAGAAGACCTGGCGAAAGAGGCCGATCTGGACCCCGATTTCGCCAAGGCTTTCCTGAACTTCATCATTCAGGAAGTCATCCGACACCATAAGAAACACCAGAACTAAACCGGGATTGTCCCGGCTTTCACAAGACACGCCTTTGGCGTGATGCCATTCAAAGGAGATACCACCATGGCAATGAAAATTCGTCTCGCCCGCGGCGGCTCGAAAAAGCGTCCTTTCTACCGCATCGTGGCTGCTGACAGCCGCATGCCCCGCGACGGCCGTTTCATCGAGAAACTGGGCACCTACAACCCGCTGCTGCCGAAAGACAGCGAAGAGCGCGTGAAAATGGACATGGAGCGCATTCAGTACTGGCTGGACCAGGGTGCTCAGCCCACCGACCGTATCGCACGCATGCTGGAAGCAGCCGGCGCACGTGACAAGGCCGAGCGCAACAACCCCAATAAGGGTACCCCGGGCAAGAAAGCCCAGGAGCGCGCGGAAGAGAAAGCTGCAAAGGCTGCTGAAGCTGCCGAAGCCGCTGCCGCACCGACTGAAGAAGCTGCTGCTGAAGAATAAGCAAGGCGGGCGCGTGCAGGATCAGACCTTCAGTGATGATTTCCGCACGCAGTTCGATCTGCTGATGCGGCTCCGGCGCGATGAGCGCCGGTTCCGCACCGATGCCGTGGACGAGGCAGTGCTGTCGCGCTGCCTCGACACGTTTCGACTGGCCCCATCGGTGGGGCTGAGCGAACCCTGGCGCGTGATCCGCGTCAAAAGCGAAAAAGCCCGCACTGCGGCGCTTGAGAATTTCCAGACCGCGAATGCCGAGGCCCTTGCCGGGTATTCCGGTGAGAAGGCGCGGCTTTACAGCAGCCTCAAGTTGTCGGGCATGCGCGAAGCCCCTGTGCAGCTGGCTGTCTTCTGCGACGATGCCACGGACAAGGGTCTGGGGCTGGGCGCTGGCACGATGCCCGAGATGCGCCGCTATTCCGTGGTCACCGCGATCACCCTGTTCTGGCTGTCCTTGCGGGCCGAGGGGCTGGGGTTGGGATGGGTGTCCATTCTGAATCCCGACCGGTTGACGCAGGACCTGAAAGTGCCGGACAGCTGGCGCCTGATCGGGTATTTCTGCATCGGCTGGCCCGAGGCGTTGTCAGACACGCCGGAACTGGAGCGTGCCGGTTGGGAAAATCGTCAGGACAGTCTGACCGTCGAGGTGCGATAGACTTATGTTTGGGCTGATGCGGCTTCCCATCCTGCTGATGATCGCTTTTATTGTCGGCGTGTTTTTCGAACGCAGCAATCAGCGCGACGCCTGTGCCACGCGCGGAGACTGGCAGGACGGAGTTTGTGTGACGGTGGAAGGGTCCAATGACTGATCTGATCTGTGTAGGCAGTATCGCCGGGTCTTACGGCGTGCGGGGCGAAGTGCGGTTGAAAAGCTACTGCGCGATCCCCGAAGACATCGAATCATATTCCCCGCTGACCGACGAAAGCGGCGCGGAGCGGTATCCGCTTGTGCTGACCCGGACGATCAAGAACGGCTTTGCCGCGCGGCTGGGTGGAATTGAAACAAAGGAGCAGGCCGATGCGATCAAGGGTCTGCGCCTGTTTGCGCGGCGCGACCAGTTGCCCTCGCTGCCGGATGACGAGTTTTATCATACGGACCTGATCGGGCTTGAGGTCTATGACACCGGCGGCACGCTTCTGGGCCGGGTGAAATCGGTGCAGAACCATGGCGCGGCAGACCTACTGGAACTGCAGGGGCCGGGGATGAACACCACGGTTCTGCTGCCCTTCACTCTTGAGGTCGTTCCCACGGTCGATCTGGATCAGGGTCGTATCATCGCCGACCCGCCGGAGGGTCTGCTGTAATGCGGCGGATAATGCTGCATCTGGGCCTGCACAAAACAGGCACCACTGCGGCACAGTCCTTCCTGTATGAAAACCGCGAGTTGATCTGGCCCCATTTCGCGCTGGTGCTGCCTTACAAGACCCGCAAGACAGGGCTGTCCGGTGCGGCCACCCGTCACTCGGTCTATGGGACAGTGGGAACGCTGGCCGAGTTTGGCGGCCAGATGCGCGAGTTTTTGGATACTTTGGAATTCGGAACCAAACGCGGGCTGATCCTGAGCGAAGAGAACTTCAGCGGCCTGCGCCCTAGTCGCAACCTGAGCCAGGGCTACGCTGCGGCCCCGGATCTGGCCGCGTGTATCGTCGACTCGATCCGACAGCGGCTGGTCGGAGAGGATCTGGACATAACGCTCTATCTGTCGCTGCGCCAGCGCGGCGCGTGGCTGCGCAGCCTGTGGGCGCATGATTTGCAACGCACGCGGATGGTGCAGGATTTCGAAACCTTCCGTGCCAACCTTGATCAACTGCCTTCGCTTGAGGACACGGTGAACAGCATTCGGGACAAGCTGCCAGCGGTCACCGTGCAGTCGGAATGGCTAGAAGACATGCTACAGCGCCGTTTTGGCCCCGGTGCGCCATTTGCAGAGTTCCTCATGTTGTCACGAGACAAAACCGCCCGGATTGTACCGCCGAACAAGGTCAATCCCAGCCTGCCGGAAGACACATTGATCGAGCTTCTGGCGTTGAACCGGTCACGACTGGACGAGGCCGCGCTGACCCGTCAGAAAGCTGCGATCATCGAATCTGTGCAGGACGAGATCTACGGGACCCCATGACTGACAAGCCCAACAAATCCCATGGCCGCAAGGCGATCCGGCCCACGCTGAAACCACGCGAATTGATAACGCCGACACCCGATCTGCATGGCGTGTGGAAAGCCAGGATCATCACGCTGTTCCCGTCGGCCTTCCCCGGCGTGTTGGGCGAAAGCCTGACCGGCAAAGCCCTGCAAGAGGGGTTGTGGCAGTTGGAAACGATCGATCTGCGCCGGTTTGGGGTCGGCAAGCACCGCAATGTCGATGACACGCCGGCCGGCGGCGGGGCCGGAATGGTCCTGCGCCCGGATGTTCTGGGCGAGGCGATTGAACACGCGATGGCGGGCGTTCAGGGCAACTGGCCCCTGATCTACCTCAGCCCGCGCGGCCGGCCGATGAACCAGGCCATGATGCAATCGCTGGCGCGATGTGAGGGCATGACCTTGCTGTGTGGCCGCTTCGAAGGTGTCGATGAACGGGTGCTGGAGCATTACGGCGTTCAGGAGGTTTCGCTTGGTGATTTCGTCATGACCGGGGGCGAGATTGCAGCACAGGCCCTGATTGACGCGACTGTCCGGCTGATCCCCGGCGTGCTGGGCAATCAGGCTTCGACCGAGGATGAGAGTTTTTCGTCGGGGCTGCTGGAACATCCGCAATATACCCGCCCCGCCGAATGGAAGGGGCGGCCGATCCCCGACGTTCTGATGTCCGGACACCATGGCCGAATCGCTGAATGGCGTCACAGCATGGCCGAGAAGCTGACTCGGGACAGGCGTCCGGATATCTGGGAGAGCTACAGCAAATCCAAGAGCGGCGATTCTGAAGCGGAGTGACCCGTCTCGCCCAACTGCGTGCGCGAAACGAAGGCCATTTATTCAATTTCTGACTGCATTTCTTAAGAGGATGCCACAGTTCGAAGAAATACGACAAAAAATTACATAGAACTGACACGATCTGGCAATCGTTGCGCCCCTTTCCTGAGACAAAAACAATCAATCCTGCCTGCCATTTGACCAGTACAGTTTTAACGAGGGGGTAACTGGGCAGGGTCAGGGGGTGAGCGCCTGACCGGTCTGATTGTCATCTGGTCATGAGGCTCCCCCCGCCCAATTATCCTCTCCATTCCGTCCGAGGCGCAGCGGCCGTTGTTTGTAATCAGTTGATTTTTGTCTTTTGCATATGCGGGGTTACGCCAAAACTGGATCTGTACACGCGCGAAAAATGCCCGGGGCTTTCGAACCCGCAGGCCAGCGCAACCTCGGTGACCGAGGCCTCGGTCTGAAGCAGCAGATTCTGGGCCCGTTCCAGGCGCAGCTCCATGTAGTACTTCTTGGGGGACGTGTTCAGGTATTTCCCGAACAACCGCTCCAACTGGCGTGCGGAAATCCCGATTTCTCCGGCGATTTGCGAGGGCGAAACCGGTGCATCGATACTGTCGCGCATGATCCGTATTGCCCTGGCCAGATGGGCGTTTCGCATCCCGTTGCGGGACTGGAGCGAAACGCGCTGTGTTGCGGTGGCATTACGCACCGCGTTGTAGACCATCTGATCGGCAACGGCGACTGACAGTTCCCGGCCATGTTCCTTTTCGATCAGGTGCAGCATCAGGTCCGCAGTGGCGGTGCCACCCGATGCCGTGATGTGCTTTTCGTCAGCCGTAAACACGCTGCGCACCAGATTTACCTCGGGAAAGGCTTCCATGAACGCGTCGTGGTATTCCCAGTGAATGGCGGCCTGCATTCCGTCCAGGAAACCGGCCTCGGCCAGCACCCAGGCGCCTGAACACAGCGCGCCGATCCGCGTTCCCCGGGCACGCTCGCGACGCAATGCAGCCAACAACGGGCGCGTGACGTGTTTGCGCATTTGAATACCGGACAAGACGAACAACTGATCAGCCTTGGGCAGTTTATCCAGCCCGGAATGGACCAGCGTCACCGACCCGTTTGAACATACCGCCTGTTCGCCATGTTCCGAGGCAAAGGACCACTCGTACAGGTCTTTACCGCTTTCCAGATTGGCGATTCTCAGCGGCTCGACGGCACATGAAAACGCCAGATGCGAAAATTCCTCAACCAATATGAAGGTGATGTGCTGCGTCTGCTGCATGTCGGTTTCCGTTTGCTGGGCGTCGGCCTGCGACCCCGTGGCGAAGTTTAGGTGATGCTGCACTATTTTTTACTGTATACAAGTTGTATTTTTATCGAATACAAATCGGCCAGCTACTCGGCGCCCACGCGATTCGCAAGGGTATGCATCGGGGCTTGGCAAAGGATTTGGGATGAAAGAAGACGGCAAATCACGCAAGGCAGACCTGAGGGAGCACCTGAAGGTGTCCATTCTGACCCTGCGCCTGCGTCCAGGTGCCGATCTTGACGAGGCGCATCTGTCGGATGCCTTTGGCCTGTCCCGGACCCCGCTGCGCGAGGTGTTCAGGCAATTGGCGGGCGAAGGGTATTTGGATCTGCGCACCAACCGCAGCGCGCGCGTGTCCGAGATGTCCTATACCACCCTGCGCGACTTCTTTCTGGCCGCGCCGATGGTCTATGGGGCAATTCTGCGTCTGGCGGCCCTGAACGCAACGCCCCGGCAGATCGATGACCTAAAGGTGGCGCAGCAAAAGTTCAAAGAGGCATTGCGGACCGGGTCGCCCGAGGATCGTGCCTTGGCCAACAACCGCTTTCACGAAGTGACCGGCGAGATGTCGGCGAATGTCTATCTGCTGCCGTCGTTCAACCGGCTGCTGATCGATCACGCCCGCATCGGTATGACCTTTTATCGCCCCCAAAGCGTTGAAATGACCGAAAACCTGTCCGAGGCGAGCCGCCAGCATGACGCTATCATCGCCGCCATCGAAGCGCGCGATGAAGTGGCTGCTTCGCAGCTGGCGACCGATCACTGGAACCTGTCGCGCGATCAGATCGAACTTTTTGTGATGCCTGAGGCGCTGAATGTCCCGATGGGTGCCCCGCCCCTGTCGAAACCTGCATGAGGACGGAATGAACCCGATTTTCAGATTTGAGGGGATCTACACCCCTGTCGTAACCCCCTACCACGCAGATGGCCAGGTCAACTGGGACGCCCTGTCCGACGTGATCGAATACCTGATCGGACATGGTGTGCACGGGTTGATCTCGGGCGGCTCGACCGGCGAGAACTATGCGCAGACCGTTGACGAGCGTCTTGAGCTGGCAAAATTCACGCATGAGCAGTTAAAAAGCCGGTTGCCGCTTGTGGTCGGCACCGGTGCGATGCTGACACCGGATTCAATCGCGTTGGCCGCGGGCGCGCGCGAGATTGGCGCAGATGCCATCCTGCTGGCCAGCCCGCCCTATTCGGTACCGACCGACCGCGAAAACGCGCTGAACGCACTGGCCATCGACAAGGCAGCAGACCTGCCGGTGATGCTGTACAACTATCCGCATCGCACCGGCACGATGATGGGCGAAGAGTTCCTCGACCGCGTCGGCCGCAGCCGAAATATCTGCGGCATCAAGGAAAGCTCGGGCGATATCAACCGGGTCCACCTGCTGGCGCGGGACTATCCGCATATCCAGCTGGGATGCGGCATGGACGATCAGGCGCTCGAGTTCTTTGCCTGGGGTGCACCGTTCTGGGTCTGTGGTGGGTCGAATTTCCTGCCTGCCGAGCATGTTGCGCTCTACAACGCCTGTGTGATCGAAGGCAACTTTGCCAAGGGCCGCCGGATCATGTCCGCGATGATGCCGCTGATGCGGGTGCTGGAACAGGGCGGCAAGTTTATCCAGACCATCAAGCATGGCGTGACCATGAACGGGATCGACGCGGGCGCGATGCGGCCTCCGCTGAAGGGGCTCAACAAGGACGACAAGCGCGCGCTGGAACAGGTGACGCGTGTTCTCAGACAAAAAATCGCAGACATTGTGGCGGAGGGTTAAGGCATGGGATTGCTCACTAGGGACGAATACAAATCCATTGCTGCCAATCTGGAGCTGCCGACCGGCGCGTTCATAGATGGCGCATTCCGCCCGGCGATGTCCGGCAAGACGTTTGAGACCGCAAACCCGGCCACCGGCGAAAAGCTGACCGATATCGCGGCCTGCGGAACCGCGGACGTGGATTTTGCCGTCGAAAAGGCGCGCGAGGCGTTTGACGATGGGCGCTGGTCGAAACTGCACCCGTCCCAGCGCAAGGACGTGCTGATCCGGCTTTGCAAGCTGATGACGCGCAACGCCCACGAACTGGCGGTGATGGAGAGCATCGACAGCGGCAAGACCATCTATGACTGCGAAACCGTGGACGTGCCTGAAACCATCCACTGCCTGAAATGGCATGCCGAGGCGATCGACAAGATTTACGATCAGGTCAGCCCTGCCAGCGACGATCACATTGCCATGGTCGTGCGTGAGCCGATCGGTGTTGTGGGCTTGGTGCTGCCGTGGAACTTCCCGCTGCTGATGTTGGCGTGGAAGATCGGGCCTGCTTTGGCGGCGGGCTGTTCGGTCGTGGTGAAACCAGCGGTAGAAACCACGCTGACCGCGCTGCGCCTGGCTGAACTGGCGATGGAGGCCGGACTGCCACGCGGTGTTCTGAACATCGTTCCGGGTGGCGGCGCCGACGTGGGCGAGCCCATCGGGCGGCATATGGATATCGACATGGTGTCCTTCACCGGCTCCACCGCCACCGGCAAGCGGTTCCTGACTTATTCGGCCGAAAGCAACGCCAAGGAAGTGGTGCTGGAGATGGGCGGCAAAAACCCCGCTATCGTGATGGAGGATGCCGAAAACCTCGACCGCGTGGCGGCGCACGTGGTCAATGGCGCGTTTTGGAATATGGGTGAGAACTGCTCGGCCTCGTCACGTCTGATCGTGCACAAGGATGTAAAGGCCGAGCTGCTGGAGCGCATCGCCCATCACGCCAAACAATGGAACATCGGCGACCCGCTGGACCCGGAAACCCGCATGGGTGCGCTGGTCAGCGAAGGCCATTACAACAAGGTTTGCAGCTATCTGGATCAGGCCGATAGCGTCGTGATTGGCGGCAAGGCGGACAAGGGTTTTGTCGAAGCCACGGTCGTCGAAGTCCCCGGCAACGACGCCACCCTGGCACGGGAAGAAATCTTTGGCCCGGTTCTGTCGGTAATCGAAGTGTCGGGCTTTGATGAGGCCATCAAGAGCGCCAACGACACCGATTATGGTTTGTGCGCCTCGATCTTCACGGCCAATGCCAAACGCGCCATTCGTGGCGCGCGGGCAATCCGGGCGGGAACAGTCACGGTGAACAGCTTTGGCGAAGGCGACATAACCACACCATTCGGGGGATACAAGCAGTCGGGCTTTGGTGGCCGCGACAACTCGGTCCACGCACACGACCAGTACACCCAGTTAAAAACAATCTGGATCGATCTGGCCGACGATGCGGACGAGGCAGTGGATTGAGCCGGTACGAAGCAAAACGGCTGCCGCGCCAAACCGGCGCGGCGGGGTGGAATGCCATTCTGCCCGCTCAGACACCGCTTCCTGAGCTGCAACAGGACCTGAGCGCTGACATCACCATCGTTGGCGGCGGGTTTGCAGGCCTCAGCACGGCGCGACGCCTGCACCAGCTTGATCCTTCCCTGAAGATTGCCGTGCTTGAGGCCGGGCGGTTCGCGGAAGGGTCAGCCGGGCGGAATTCGGGCTTCATGATCGATTTGCCGCATGATCTGGCCTCGGACAATTACGCGGGCGACGGGCTTGAGGCCGACAGGGCCACCATCGCGCTGAACCGAAAGGCAATCGCTTTTGCGCAGCAGGTGGCCGAGGACTGTGTCCTGTCCGACGAGGTGTTCGATCCCTGCGGCAAATTCAACGCCGCTGCCACCCCGTCAGGCGATCTGCACAACCGCGAATATGCCGCGCATCTGGAACGGCTGGGCGAACCCTGCACCCTTTACGATCAGCAACAGATGCAGGAACTCACGGGCAGTCCACATTACACCTCGGGCCTGTTTGCGCCGGGGACTGTCATGATCCAGCCCGCAGCCTATATCCGGGCATTGTCAGCACATCTGGCCGGGCAGGTTGATGTGTTCGAAAACTCGCCGGTTACAGGCTTTGAAAAACAGGGAAACGGCTGGGTTGTCACGACCCCAAAAGCCCGGGTGACGACCGGACGGATTGTGTTGGCCAACAACGGGCATGTCGAAAGCTTTGGGTTCTACCAACGTCGGTTGATGCATATTTGCCTTTACGCGTCACTGTCAGCGCCTCTGACCGACGCTCAGATCAAAACGCTGGGTGGGCAATCGCGCTGGTCGGTGACACCGGCGGATCCGATGGGAACATCCGTGCGGCGCATCTCGGGCAGTTATGGCGACCGGATCCTGATCCGGACCTGTTCAAGCTTTCATCCTTCGATCGAGACGACAAACATGCGCCTGCGCAATGCGGGCTGGGTGCATGACCGTAAGTTCCGCGAGAGATTTCCGCATTTGCCGGACGTAAAAATGGAACACCGCTGGGCCGGAATGCTGTGCCTCAGCCGCAATGGCGCGGCCGCTTTTGGCGAACTGGACGACGGGGTTTATTCCGCCTGTTGCCAAAACGGGCTGGGCATTGCCCGCGGGACATTGCAGGGAATGGGCATTGCCGAGCTGATCCTGCAGGGCGGGTCGGACATTGCCAGTCATTTTCTGGCCCAACCGGAGCTTCCGCGCCTGCCGCCCGAACCCTTCGCCTCGCTGGGCGCCAACACCTACCTGATGTGGAAGGAATGGCGGTCAGGCAAGGAATGATCTGCCCTATCCCGGCAGGCTGAGCTTTGCCATGCGTCCGCCGTCGATGGTATAGACCTGTCCGGTGACAAAAGCCGCGTCATCTGATGCCAGAAATGCGACAAGGGCCGCAACCTCTTCCGGTGCTCCGGTTCTGGACACGGGGTGGATGCGCCCGATATTCCGGCGAAATGCTTCGGGATCCGGCATCGAGGCGATGAAATCCTCGTTCAGGTCCGTGTCGATCCAACCCGGCGCGACTGCGTTGCACCGGATGCCCTCGGGCCCGTGATCGACCGCGACCGCGCGGGTCAGCCCGTGCAGTCCGGCCTTGGACGCCCCATAGGCCGCATGTCCGGGGTTGCTGCCCAGACCTTCGATCGAGCCGGTGTTGACGATGTTGCCGTGCGTTTTTCGCAGGTGCGACAAGGCGGCCTTGATCATGAGAAACGGTGCCGTCAGGTTGACCGTCAGGGTCCGCTGCCAGTCGTCCAGGCTCATGTCCTCGACCGAGGCTTCCTGCATCATCCCTGCATTGTTGACCAAAACATCAAGGCGCCCGGCCTTCGCAATCAGTTCATCGATCACCTGCGCCGGGCTGTCAGGTCTGGTGAAATCCGCAGCGATGCCTTCAAATTCTGTGTCCGCCCCACGCTGGGCCGTGAAGACGCGCGCGCCTTCTTGCTGCAGCCTGACCGCGATGGCACGGCCGATACCGCTGCGGCCGCCTGTGACGAGGGCAACCTTGCCTTGGAATCGGTTCATGTGACTGGCTTACCTCCGTTGACCTCAACCAATGTGCCGCAGACATAACGCGCCGCGTCCGAGACAAGAAACAGGACGACATCTGCGATGTCATCAGGCTCGGCAATCCGTCCCAGGGGGACAGTTGCACCCAATTCGGCCACGGCAGTATCCGGATCGAACCCGCGTTTTGCAAAACCGGACCTCAGCATGGGCGTGTTCACTTCATTCGGGCACACCGCGTTGATGCGAATGCCCTGATGCGCGTGGTCCATTCCCATGCACTGCGTCAGCGAGGCGATGGCCGCCTTGGTCATACAATAAACCGCATGGTTTGGCCCCGGCCGCAAGCCCCAGCACGATGCCGTATTGACGATTGCCCCGCCCCCCGATTGGGCCAGGATCGGAATCGCGGCCCGACAGATTCTGAACGGTGCTTCGACATTGACACCCAGGGACAGTGACCAGTCATCATCCGTGGTTTCGGTGACGGTGCCCCGCGTTATCACGCCCGCATTGTTGATCACGATGTCCAGCGCGCCCAGAAGGTCCGCGGCCGCTTGGGGAAGCGCGTCGCTGTACGAAGCGTCCCTGAGATCACCGGGCAGGTGGGCTTCGGCCTCGATCCCGTCAACTGATCTGTCCGCCACGGCAACATGCGCGCCGGCCTGCCGCAATTGGCGGACAATTGCTGCGCCGATCCCTCCGGCAGCTCCAGTAACCAGCGCCTTTCTTCCATTCATTTCCATTTCAATTTCCCGATCAAAAAAAGACCCGCCAATTTCAGGCGGGCCAGTGGGGGGAGAGATCATCAATACGTCTGGTTCAGTTCGTCCGCTGCCGGTATTTCCCGTTCGCGGCGCGCGATGTAGTCCAGCAGTTCCTCGTTCTTGGCCAGATCCAGCGTGGGCTCCTGATATTCGGCCAGCAGCTTGCGGGCGTGGTTCAGAGCGCGTTCGGTGATCTCAACCTCGCCCTCAGCCGTCCATTGCTCGATCGAATTGTTGTCAAACATTTCGGGCATGAAGAACGCGGTCTGGAAATTGTCCTGTGTGTGCGGATGACCCAGATAGTGACCGCCCGGCCCCACATCCGGCACCGCAGCCAGAGCCTGATCGAAATCGTGCCATTTCGGACCTTCGGCCATGCGATAGGCCATGGCGCATTGTTCAGCATCCACGATGAACTTGGCGACCGAACAGTGCATCCCGGCCTCGTTCCAGCCCGCCGAATGCCAGATGTAATTGGCCCCCGCATGAATAACAGCCTGCAGGGTCGTGGCAGATTCGTAACCGGCCTGCGCATCGAAGGTCTTGGCCCCGCCAAGCGTGTTTGAAGTACGCCACGGCACGTCGTAGTACCGCGCCATCTGACCAATCATGAAATTCATCAGACTGATTTCGGGCGTGCCCGCCATCGGTGCGCCGGATTTCATCGACACGGTTGACAGGTAGTGGCCGTAAATCGCGGGCGCGCCCTTGCGGATCACCTGTGTGTAGGCCAGCGCGCTCAGCGCCTCGGCGTTCAGCTGCGCGACGGTCGCGGGTACGCTGGCGGGCGTGTTGGCACCGCCCAACACGAAGGGCGAGCACAGTACCGGCTGCTTGCGGCGGCAGAAGGCACGCATCGCGCCCAGCATGGTTTCGTCCCAGACCAGTGGCGAGTTGCCGTTGCAGTTGCCGGTGGTGACGGGGTGATCCTCAAGGAACTCTTCCCCGAACAGGATTGCGCACATGTCCATCACGTCCTCGGCGTTTTTGGGGCTGGTGGTCATGCCCATGAACGTCTTGTCCGAATATTTCATCGAAGAATAGGTGATGCGCAGGTGGCGCTGACTGATCGGGTGATCGTAGGGTTCCACGATATGATGGGCCGACGAATGCAGCGCGGGCATCATGTGGCTCAGCTTGTGGAACATGGCCAGATCGTCCAGCGTCGGATTGCGGCGCACGTCGTCGAGATCACGCAGGAACGGCGCGCCGGTCATCGGCACGAAGATCGAGTGCCGGCCACCCAGCCGCACGTTCTTTTGCGGGTTGCGGGCGTGATAGGTGAAATCCGAAGGGATTGTGGCAATCAGTTCACGCACCAATCCGCGATCCAGATAGACCAGCTCTCCCTCGACCCTGGCACCGGCCTTTTTCCAGTCTTCCAGCGCAATGGGGTCGCGGAACTGCACTCCGACATTTTCCAGAATGTCCATCGAGGCGTTGTCGATGCGCTCAACCTGGGCGCCGTCCATCACCTCGCATAGCGGGATGCCCCGGGTCAGTCCGGGCAACATCTCAAAGTTTGGCGCGGTTCGCTTGGCGCGGCGGGCCGAGCGTCCGCCCGAGCGCGTTGCGGTACGAATGTTCATGGGGCAATCCTCCAATCTTGTTAGACAGAATGGGGGATTCGCAGGTCGCGCACCTCACTGATTCCGAAATCTGTTTGCAGGAACCGACACCGTTTCAAAACCAAAAGCGAAGCCCCCCTTCGAGGGAGGTACGGGGGGGGT